>QHVR01000714.1 GCA_003223595.1 Acidobacteriota bacterium | reverse complement strand
TCGGCACCGTTCTTGCCCAGACGGTTGAGCTCGAAGTTGAAAGCATCTTCGAGATTGGTGAATTCGGCGGAGACGATTGCCTGCTCGGCTAGGATGGCAGGGATAAAGATGACGCCGTCGGTTTTGGCGAGGACAAGATCGCCGGGGAGTACAGTGGCGCGGCCGATTCGGATGGGGGCATTGATTGAGGTGAGCGTCATCTGGGCCCAGGCAGAGGGATCGTAGCCGCGATAGAATCCGTTGAAGTTGGGGATTTCGCGGTTCTCTTCGGCGTCACGAATGCCGGCGTCGAAGACAAAGCCGGTGTGGGTATGGGCGGCGATACCGTTGCCGAGATTCGAGCCAATCAGGGTTCCTTCAACGATCTTGCCGAAGCCGTCGGCCACGTAGACGTCGCCGATCTGAAGCTCGTTGATGGGCCAACTGTTATTGCCGCTGACACGGCCTTCTGCCTTGCCCTCGGCGGTGATCGCCTTGATCATATCGGGGCGCAGAGGCATGTATTGCGCGGTGAGGGCGCGCCCGGCAAAGGGTTTATCCGGGTGGAGCGCCTGGAACCCACCATCGAACTGGCTCTTGTATCCGAGACTGCCGAGATACTCCCAGACGTCTTCGATGGAGACGTCGAGAGCCCGCTTTAGGAGGTCGTCGGGAATCTTCGGGCGGCCGTCAGAGAAGCGTTCGCCCTTCCAATCGGACGTATAGAACATCATCTGTTCTTTCGTCATCTTCACTTGTGACGAAGCGGGAATGGTCATGGCAAATGCGCACGTCAGGATGATTGCGCCGATCAGTTTTCGCATTGGTGGTGTCTCCAGAAGAGCTGTGCGAGGAGGTGTGAGGAGCCGGTGGGAATTATACGAGCCCGGCCCGGCAGGTTAGCTGAACAGTTGATCATCGAAGGATTGCTTGGTGTCCCACATGGGAGTCGGTTCGAAGTATCCCACGCCGGATGCGAGGTGCTGCCTCATCACATCGTCGTTCAGTGTGACGCCAAGACCCGGGGTGTCGGGAACTGCGATGTAACCCCGGTTGATGATCGGCTTATCGATTTCGTTGACAAGATCCTGCCACCACGGCACATCAAGCGAGTGGTTTTCAAGCGCAAGGAAGTTTCGTGTGGCCGCCGCGCAGTGCACGTTTGCCATGCAGGAGATGGGGGTGCCGGCAAAATGTAATGCCATAGGAATGCCGTGTTCTTCCGCGAGGTCGCCAATCTTGTGCGTCTCCAGTATCCCGCCCGCGGTCGCCAGGTCGGGCTGAATCTTGCTGACGGCATGACTCTCGCAGAGCACCCGGAAGGGTTCTTTCAGATAGATGTCTTCGCCGGTCAGGATGGGAGTGGGGCTCTGGTCCGAGATTTGTTTCAGCAGATCGGTATACATCCACGGAATTACATCTTCCATCCAGGACAGGTTGTACTTCTCATAAGCTTTACCTAGCCGGATGATGGACTTCACCCCCAAATGGCCGAAATGATCCATCGAGAGAGGGATTTCCATGCCAACGGCATCGCGCACCGCGGCCACGTATTGCTCCAGCATGGCGATGCCTTTGTCAGTGACCTCCATGCCTAGCAGCGGATGCGGGAGCTGGTTGGCTTGCCATTGGTTGATGTCGGAAGGGTTGGTCACGGTGCCGGGAGTATCCGACACCATCTCGATACCCAAGTCCATCTTGAGCCAGGTGAGGCCCATGACTTCTTTGCGCTCCTTCATTCGCTGGGCGTAGATCTTCGGATCTTTGGACTCGACGGTATCCGCGTAGATGCGGACCTTATCTCGGAACTTTCCGCCTCCAACGAGCTACACGGGAGCGTTATAGACTTTACCGGCGATGTCCCAAAGAGCCATTTCGATGGCGCACACGCCACCGCCCTGGCGGGCATGCCCTCCGAATTGCTTGATCTTGCGGAAAATCTTGTCGAGTTCTAACGGGTTCTCTCCGACAATGCGACTCTTCAGGAAGAGAGCGTAAGTCGGACTGGCGCCGTCGCGAACCTCTCCCAACCCGTACACCCCCTGGTTGGTATCGATGCGAATGATGGGGCAGGGACTGGGGCCGGGTTTGACGAGGTTGGCCACGCGCATATCGGTAATCTTCAGCGTTGAGGGACTGGAATTGGTGTTGACAGCTTTCGGGTAGGCTGCGAGCGAATCGGCAGCGATGACAGTTCCACCCAGCAACAGGGCAGAGCTTTTCAAGACATCACGACGTCCCCACAGCCCGGAGTTCTTTTTAGTCATGATTACTCCCTCTCGCTACAAGGCGTGCACGTGCGTTAGAATTCGCTGGCTCTCGATGAAGAAATAGAATTGTAAACTGATTGCGCAAGTGCGACTCCGAATTCAGCCCCGAGGGATACCGAGAATGGTCCGGTTCACGCCTGTCATAATCTGCCGCCACGCTGTTTATACGACGTTGTTGTTCGCGTCCGCTTGCGCCTGTGCGCAGTTGTCTACCTTTCCGAAGCAGGAAATGATTGACTACACGGCTAAGAACCCCTTTTCCTGATGGCCGACCCAAAGTTCCAGATGCGATGATCGAGCGTGCTCGCGAGCTGTCTTCGGAGGAAGTATGGGCCGGGCTCGAGCAGGTGGAAGGGTTTAAGAACCAATATGCGGATGGATTTCAAGTTCTTCATCCTGGCAAGACCATGGTGGGGCGCGCCTTCACCGTGCAATTCATGCCGCTGCGTGCCGATGTAGACGACGTCGCCAAGACCAAAGCTAAGCAGCGTGGATTGCCGAATCTGTTCAATCAGACTGCGATCGATATGCTACAGCCCGGGGATGTGCTGGTCGTGGATCTGTTCGGGAAGAAGGTGGACGGCACCATTGTGGGCGACAACCTCTTCTACTACGTGATGAAGGCTACGAATGGTGGCGGGCTGGTCGTGGATGGCAGCATCCGCGATCTGGACGGCATCGCGAAGATCGATATGCCCGGGTATTATCGTTCCGCCGATCCCACTCCCATCGGAAATGTGATGCTTACCGGGATCAAC
>QHVR01000740.1 GCA_003223595.1 Acidobacteriota bacterium | reverse complement strand
AGAGCCAGGAGCGTTCCCAGCAGAACAATCCAGCAAATTCGACGCGACATAAAACCTCGAAGAATAAATGTAGGGATAGCCGCCATCGGCGTCCGGCCGGGCAACGCCCGGCGCTTTAGACTTTCTGCAACGCGGCTTCTGTCGCCGCCTTCAACAAAGCTTCCGCATTCTTCGTTGGATCGCCATGACCGAACACGGCGTTGCCCGCCACCAGGATTTCTGCCCCGGCGCGGACCACGTCGGCTACGGTATCGAGCGCCACGCCGCCGTCGACCTCAATGCGGTACTGCAGTCCGCGACGTTGGCGAATCTCAGCTAACTGCCGCATTTTGTGCAGGGTTGACGGAATGAACTTCTGCGCTCCAAAGCCCGGATTGACCGACATCACCAGCACGTAATCCACGATGTCCAGCACTTCGGAAAGCGTGTCCACCGGGGTTGCCGGATTGATCACCACGCCCGCCAGGCAATCATGACTCTTGATCAGATGCAGGGTTCGATTGAGATGCCGGCAGGCTTCCTGGTGCACCGACATCCAGTCGATTCCGGCTTCGGCAAATGCGGGAATGAATTCGTCAGGATTCTCAATCATCAAGTGGCAGTCCAGCGGCAGCTTGGTAATCTTCCGCAGCGACTTCACCACCGGCGGCCCGATCGTGAGGTTGGGAACGAAGTGCCCATCCATAATATCGACATGGATGATGCTGGCTCCGCCTTGGCCGGCGGCGATCACCTGCTCGCCCAACCGCGCAAAATCAGCCGAAAGAATAGAAGGAGCCAGTTCGATCAAAACCCGGGTGCCTCGAAGACTGCGTTCTTGCTACTGATTTCTTGTGGAAATTTTATCACGCAGGCATGGGGGAACACGCCCGGGCCAGAGTTTATTGCGGGTAGATGAAGCCGCTCCGAGCGAGCGGCTAGGAAGCTATTTCCGCGCCGGGATCCAGTACACCTCTTCTTTGACCCCTTTCCTATCCACAAAGCCACGACGCTTGAGGATGGCCTTGCTGTGTTCAATCATGTCGGGATGTCCGCAGAGGTAAGCCACCGTATTGCTCGCATCCATTTCCCATTGGTCGGCGTACTTGCGCAGGATGTCATCGGCCCGGCCGATCTCGCCCGGCCAGTCTTCGTGATCCCAGGGCCGGCTCACCGTGGGAACATAGGTGAACCACGGCAACTCCCGGTCGAACTGCAAAAGTTCATCTTTGTAGCCAAACTCCCAGGGACGGCTGGCGCCATTGAGAAGGAATAGCTTGTGCGAGCCGTCGAAGCGGCCTTCTTTCCATTCTTTGCTCAGAGTGCGCACGTAGCTGACGAACGGAGCGACTCCCGTCACGGTAGAGATTAGAAGATGATTCTTTTTCCCGTTGCTAGTGTCGAGCGAGAATTTTCCTTTTGGAATTTTGCGCATGAGCAGCTCTTCGCCCACCTGCAATTTGTACAGCGAAGGCGTGAGCGCCCCGTTGGGAACCAGCTCCAGAAAGAACTCGACTTCATCTTCCGAGGGCGCGGATGAGATCGAGTACGGCCGCTCGATGCGCTTGCCATCGACTTCTACCGCGAGGCAGGCATACTGACCCGGCACAAACTTGAATTCACCATGGCTCCGAATCCGCAAAATCCAGAGCTCGGGCGCGACGTCGACCCGCTGGGTGATGGTGGCGCGGTAAAACTTCTCATCCGTGTTCGTCATGAACAATACCCCTTGCTCTCCCGACGGGGGAATCGAGATTCACAACGCCCAAATTTCGGAAACCCACGCCCCAGTCGCTTACTTAATTAGATTCGAGGGCCGTACTGCGAGATGCATCCAGTTCGACGGAACGGTCGTCCGGCGACATGGCTGCGTAATCGTAACTGCAAACCGCGGGCATTGTGAAGGTACGGCAGTATTAATTCTTTCGATTCGACAAATTGTGTCCGCCTCGAATCGCGTAGGGGCGGACGCAATCGTCCGCCCGGCGAGCGAAGCGAGCGTGCTGACGCCAGAATTCAGTACACCCCTGAACAAATTTTTAAACGGAAGTCTCTTTAACTGCGAGCTGTTCCAGCACCGTGCGCAGCGCCCGCAGCACGTCATCAGCCGCTGTAACTTTCAGTACAAATTTCAGCAAACCATCGGGAGTGAACTGGGCTCCACGCTGGCCCGCGACAAAATGGGCCAACTGCTCAGGGTCCACAGAAGCATTCTGCCGAAATTTGAACGTCACCGAATCCCGCTTGCGGTCGATCGCCATCACGCCCACGCGCAGGCACACGAGCTTGAGCGCGGCATAATCAAGCAGATTCCGGACAGCCGCAGGCGGCGGTCCATAACGATCTTGCAATTCCGCCGCCACATCCGCCAGTTGCGATTCGGTTTCCACTCCCGCCACCCGTTTGTACATCCGCAAGCGTTGGTTCTCCTCGGGGATGTATTCGGCGGGAATGCGAATGTTGAGACCGAGATTGAGCTGTATTTCGGCTTCGTCGGGAGCGGCCTCGCCCTTCATTTCGCGCACGGCGCGCTCCAGCATTTGCGTGTAGAGTTCAAACCCCACGGCTTCGATGTGCCCGCTCTGCTCTCCTCCGAGAAGATTTCCCGCGCCGCGCAGTTCCAGATCCAGCGCAGCAATTTTGAACCCGGCGCCCAGGTCCGAAAATTCTTTCAGCGCCGCCAGCCGGCGCCGCGCAATCGGGGTCAGTTCGACCTCCTTCGGGATGAGCAAGTAGGCATAAGCTCGGCGGCTCGAGCGCCCCACGCGTCCTCGCAACTGGTAGAGCTCCGACAGACCCAGCCGGTCCGCACGATTGATCAGGATGGTATTGCACAGCGGAATGTCGAGACCGTTCTCGATGATGGTCGTCGCCACTAGAATGTCAGCTTCGTGATGCATAAATTGCAGCATCACTTTCTCCAGCTCCGTTTCCGACATCTGGCCGTGCCCCACGAGAATGCGCGCCTTCGGGATCAGTTCCTGCAGCTTCGCCCCAATCTCCCAGATCGTGTCCACCCGGTTATGAACGAAGTACACCTGCCCGCCGCGTTCCAGCTCCTGCTCAATGGCGGACTGAATCAGCTTGTCATCCCAGCTGGCTACGACAGTTTGAATCGCCATGCGATCCTTGGGCGGCGTTTCGATCACGCTCATGTCGCGCAAGCCAACCAGTGACATGTGCAGCGTGCGCGGGATCGGCGTGGCCGACATGGTCAGCACGTCCACTTGCTTGCGCATCTGCTTGATGCGCTCTTTGTGGCGGACTCCGAAGCGCTGCTCCTCATCCACGATCAGCAGGCCCAGATCGGCGAACTTCAGATCCTTCGAAAGAATGCGATGCGTGCCGATCAGGATGTCGATCTTGCCGGCTTCGGCTTTCTGCAGGATTTCTTTCTGCTGCTTGGGATTGCGGAACCGGCTGATCATCTCGATGGTGACCGGAAAAGGTCCGAAGCGCTGCTTGAAAGTCTCGTAGTGCTGGAAAGCAAGCACGGTGGTGGGCGCCAGCACCGCTACCTGCTTGTTGTCGCTCACCGCTTTGAATGCCGCGCGCATCGCGACTTCCGTCTTGCCATAACCGACGTCTCCGCAGAGCAGGCGGTCCATGGGCAGCGACGATTCCATATCGTGCATCACGTCGGTAATCGCCTGTGCCTGGTC
>QHVR01000739.1 GCA_003223595.1 Acidobacteriota bacterium | reverse complement strand
ATGCGTCCCTAGGCGTTAGGGTTCCCATTTACGGTTCCTCCACCGTCAGCACGCGATCTACGGGTACGTTCTCAACGACCTGTTCTGGACCGCTGGGCCAGCGGATCGTCAATTTATCCATCTTGGCTGCGGTGCCCAGGCCGAAGTGAATTCGGCCATCGTCCTGTGATAGATACCCTGAACCGGCGATGCGTTCCGCCACTTGCTTGCGCCCTCCGGCCAACAATTCCAGGTGTGCGCCAATGCCGTCCCGATTGCTCTTCTTGCCCTTCAATTTCACCGTTAACCAGTGATTGCTGTTCTGGGTAGTGTTGCGCAGCAATGTGGCCGGAGCGCCTAGATTCACCACGAAGGCATCGACCTTACCGTCGTTGTCGTAGTCGGCAAAGCAGGCGCCGCGGGAGACCGTCTTGGTCTCGAGCACAGCGCCGGCCTGGCGGGAAACGTCGACGAACTTTCCGTTGCCCAAGCCTCGAAACAGCGACTGCTCCTGGGGCACGAGGTGGACCAAGCCGCCGTGAAAAATCATGATGTCGAGCACGCCGTCGTTATCGAAGTCGTACACACCGCTTCCCCAGCTGGTGTACTGCGCATTGGCCCGGGAAATTCCGGCGGTCGGGCCGATATCTTCGAAGCCGCTCGCTCCCGCATTCCGCATCAGGCGGTTGTATTTCGAATCGGTCACAAACAGATCAAGGCGGCCATCGCCATCTACGTCGGCAAACACCGGGCCCATGGCGGAAGTGCTCTCTCCGTTCTGCCCGTAAGCGACGCCGAGATCGCCCGCGACTTCCTGAAACGTTCCGTCATGCTTGTTGTGGAACAGAAAGTTCTCGGTCTTGTCGTTGGAGACGTAGATGTCGGGATATCCATCTCCGTCATAGTCGGCCGCAGTCGCGCCCATGGTGCGGCCCTTGTAGGCGCCGATTCCTGACTTGTCGGTCACATCCGTGAACGTGCCGTTGCAGTTGTTGTGATACAGGCGATTGGTGTCGCCGGCGTAGTCGAGAGGACCGGGATAATTGTCGGCAGGATAAAAGTTGCGATACTTGGGATCGAATTTGACGTAGCGTCCCACGAACAGATCCACGCAGCCATCGCGATCGTAGTCGAGCCAGGTGGAACTGATGGACCAGCCGTCCACATCGATTCCGGCTTTCGCGGTCACGTCGGTGAAGGTGCCGATGCCATTGTTGTGGTAGAGGATCGCTTTGCCATAGCTGGTGACGAAGAGATCCACGAATCCATCATTGTCGTAATCGGCTGCAATGGCCGCGGTGCCGAAGATGTTGGCCGCGACTCCGGCCTGGTCCGTCACGTCGGTGAAGGTTCCGTCCCCATTGTTGCGGTACAGATGATTGTGCGGAGGAGGGGTGGGCAGTTGCTTCAGCGGATACGGATGGACTCCCTCTCCCAGAGGCTTGCCACTGGCCACATAGAGGTCGGGAAATCCGTCATTGTTGAAGTCAAACCAGACACAACCGGAACCTGTGCTCTCGAGCAGCGATCCGAGTTTTTGCGCGCCGAAGCTATGCGTGAACTGGATGCCAGCTTTCGCTGTGGCATCCTCAAAACCAATGGTGATGTTGGCAGGAACTTGCGCCAGCAGGGAGGAGGACACTAGTACGAGAATGAACATTCGCGATTTCAAGTCAATGTCCTCCCGAAGCATTTTGGGCATTGCCGGTCAGGTCAGCCGGAGTGGTGGATTTCAGCAGAACCGCCGGAACCGCATTTTCGGGAGCCGTTTCGGGGCCGGCGTGGCAACCAACGCAGCCCCGCTGCTCTCCTCGCCGCATCCAGAAGAATCCGGACTCACGCTTGAGCGTCTTGCCTGAGGCATCCAGCAGTTCAATCTGCAACGACTGATCCCCCGGAACCTGTACGAAGAACGAACCATCGGGTTCCACCGGGGCACTACCCAGCAACTTCGCGCCGCTATTTACGTCTTCCGTGTAAACGCGAACTGAATGAATGGATCCAGGCGCGAATCTGAATTTTGATGTGTACGCGTTCAGGCAAAGCAGATTGGCATTGGGCCAATCGTGCAAACCGGAGGGATGGCGGTTGGGGACCGGCCGCCGCGTTATCAAAGCAGGCTGGAAAACGCTTGTACCTGCCTCGGAGATGACAGGCTCCATGCGCTCGCTGCCCTTCTGCCATCGCATGATGCGAAAACTTGAATTCGAATCCGGTCGCCAGGAAAGCAGCCAGTCGCCCGTTGTAGTCTCCGCAAAATCTCCTGCAAATTCGCCGGCCGGAGCTTCGAGCGGCATGCCCTGCGCTCTTGATGACGTGAATCGCCCCAAGCCTTTCGCCGACACAAAAATGAGATCGCCAGAAGCATCCTGTTTTGCCGAATATCGCGCGCTGCCGTGATCGCAGCGGTACGACTCCACGCCGCTGCCATCGGAATAGACGGTGTAGATTTCGGGAGTCTCCCCCGTGCCCAAGGGATTTCCCGCGGAGAAGACGATTCGGCCATCGTGAAGAATGTCGCTGGGAATCGCGCTGGCGGGAATGTGAGTGAGGGCCAGCGGTTTGCCGCCGCCTATATCCTGGGCCTCGATGGCAAAGCGCCCATGAATTATT
>QHVR01000054.1 GCA_003223595.1 Acidobacteriota bacterium | reverse complement strand
AATACTTCGCGCCGTATTTCTGTGCCACATCGAGCGCGTGAAAGGTTCCAAGGGAGCCCACTTTCAGCGTGGCGATTCCGTGCGTGCTGTAATCCACCGGGCTGGCTGGACTCGCGAAGTGAAAGACATAATCCACTTTTCCGACGTCGAAGGGCTCGCAAATGTCCTTCTGGACAAATTCGAAGCGCGCCTCATTACGCAGGTGCGCCAGATTCGACGTGCGCCCAGTGAGCAGGTTATCGACGGCGACAACGTTCCATTCGTCGGCGAGCAGGGCATCACAAAGATGAGAGCCGAGGAAGCCCGCGCCCCCTGTGACCAGTGCGCGTCCGGTCATGCCTTCTTGCCGTTCCTGAGAAGTCCCGAGGGCACTCCGTCCGGGTGGGAAGCCGCGCGCCCCACGCTGTAGTATGTGAATCCCTGTGCGGCCATCAATTCGGGGTCATAGAGATTCCGTCCGTCAATCACGATGGGATATCGAAGTTCCTTCCGGATCTGGTTCAGATCAAGATTGGCGAACTCCTCCCACTCGGTAAGAATCAGCAGTGCGTCCGCGTCATGGGCGGCTTCATACGGCGACGATGCGAACTCGATTTTGGAACCGAGCACCTCGCGGGCGCGCTCCATCGCCGCCGGATCGTACGCGGTAATCGCGCTGCCTTCCTGCAGCAACGATTCGACCAGGTGCAGCGCTGGAGATTCGCGAATATCATCGGTGCCGCCCTTGAACGCCAGACCAAGTACCGCAAGTTTTTTACCGCGAAGCGTCCACAGAGCATGGTGAATTTTGCGCAGGAAGCGCTGCCGCTGGTCCTCGTTGATGCGCATGACTTCGTCCAGAAGCCGGAAGTCATAGCCGCATTCGCGAGCTACTGCACGAAACGCCAAAACGTCTTTGGGGAAGCAGGAACCACCGTAGCCGATCCCGGGATTCAAGAATCTCCTCCCGATGCGGGAATCGGTTCCCACGCCATTGACCACTTGATTCACGTCCGCACCCACGGACTCGCATACTGACGCCACCGCATTGATGAACGAAATCTTCATGGCCAGGAAAGCGTTCGAGGCGTGCTTAATCAATTCTGCGCTCTTCGTACTGGTTACGATAATCGGCGGTGGAATTACAGCGCGGTCCGGTTGAGGGATCGACTCAGGGCGCAAGTAGTAGCTCCCATCCGTCATGGGCGCGTAAACCTCCCGTAACACTTCCGCCGAGCGGGCGCTGTCGCAGCCAATCACAATGCGGTCGGGAAAGAGAAAATCCGTGACCGCGGTGCCTTCGCGCAAAAATTCCGGGTTGGAAGCCACGTCGAAGGTCTCCGGATCAGCGCCATTGCGCAGAATAATTCTTCGCACCCACTCGCTGGTATAAACGGGAACCGTGCTCTTCTCGACGATGACCTTGTATTGATCGACGCCTCCGGAAATTTCTCGCGCCACCGATTCCACATACGACAGGTCGGCATCCCCTCTCTCCGTAGGCGGCGTCCCCACTGCGACGAAAATAACGGAACTGAGGCGGGCCGCTTCTTTTAGATCATCCGAGAACGTTAACCGCTGCCCGCGATGCCGATTCAACAACTCCGGTAAGAATTTCTCGTGGATTGGAACCTGGCCGTCGCGAAGCGCAGCCAGCTTCTTCTGGTCGTTGTCTACAAGAATGACCTCGTGCCCCAGGTCGGCGAAACAGGCCCCGGCCACCAACCCCACATATCCCGAACCTACGACAGCAATGCGAATCGGCATGTATCCCTCGGAAACTGGTTCATCGGTATCGGCCGCGGAGGGCTGGGAGATGTGAACGGCTTCTACCCGACAGTTGGCATTTTAAGATACGACCCAAATTGATGTACAGCAAAACACCTCGATTTCCGCGCCCCTTTTCCATCTCGGGACTTCGGTGCCCATGCAGCCTGATTGCAGGAATAATTTGAAACCGCGTGAATCTGGCCTCATAATGGCATCGCGAGGGGAGCTAATCGGGAGCAGTATGAGTCTTCGTCCCAGCTGGCGGCCGGACCCAGGAAAAAAATCTTTCGGAGACGAGCCGCGTTTGGAGCCTGCGGCCTCTACGTCTGGTGCGGACGCGGCGCAAGAGATTGCTACGGTGGCAAGGGCGCTGGCTAATGCGGGCGGTGGCGCCCTTTCGCTTGATCTAGCCCTCGATCTCCTTCTGAACGAAACCGTCGAACAGGCTCGGCAGGCGACTCGCGCCACGGGCGCCGCCATCGCGCTGGCGCGCGATGGAGAGATGATTTGCCGCGCCAGCACTGGCAATGCGCCTGAGCTTGGCACTGCGGTGGACACCGCCTCAGGGCTGTCGTCCGCATGCCTGAGCACGGGAGCCATGCAGCAATGTTCCGACACGGAGAGCGACCCACGAGTAGATCGGGACGTATGTCGTCATTTGCACCTGAGGTCCATGCTGCTGGTCCCCATTACCCAGGATGGAAGCGTCTGCGGAATCCTGGAAGTGTTTTCCTCTCAGCCCAACGCCTTCGGCCGGGACGATTACCAAACGCTTCAGTCATTGGCCAATAACATCGTGAATGCAAAAAAGGCGGCAGCACGCGGTCTCGCGGAAGATATATCACTCAGCGAGGTGAAGCCCGCGTCCGATGAAGCCAACAGCGCGTCGCCAGAGAAAAGCAGTACATTCGACAGTACGGTCGAGAAGCAGCAGCCCGCTTCGAATGCATTGACTCCGGACACTGAGGCCAAAAATGAGGTTCTGACTTCTGCCCTAGTCGTGCTGGTGATAGCGGCCGCGGTCCTGCTGGGTGTCGTGGTGGGAGTTCGGCAGATGTCAAAACGCAGCGCGGAGAAAGCCGCTGTTGCAAAGAACGTGGATAAGCCTCCCAGTCCGGGAAGCACAGTGACGGTTCCGAACACAGATCAAGCCAACTCTGCAGCTCCCAAGCGCGCTGCAGTACAGCCGCCGCCGGGCGGATTAATCGTCACTCAAAACGGAAAAGTGATCTACCGCGCGGCGCCGTCACCGAACGAAACTCCGTCCCCCGTCAGAACACCTGCACCAAACGGGCTGTTGCACCGGGTAGATCCGAAATATCCCGAACTCGCCAAGTCACAACACATCCAGGGAGCCGTAGAACTCGAAGCCCAGGTCCTCGGGGATGGGACAGTGGGGAACGTCGCAGTGCTACGTGGAGACCCACTGCTGGCGGAAGCGGCGTCAAGTGCGGTAAAGCAATGGAAGTACCAGCCCTACTCCGTCAACGGCCGGCAGGTGGAAAGACAAGAACGGATCACAGTGAAATTCAGCTTGCCTTCGAGCTAGACGGCTCTTCCCGCGAAGACCAGCTCGCTAAAGGCCCAGCTTCGGGCCGCGCGACCCTTGCAACTCGCTGAGGCCAAAGCCTGTCCTGCCCTTGAACAGAGCTGCTGCTGCGTGTAAGGTAGTGCCAGTTGTCATAGTGGTGAACGTCCCTTCAACACCACTTCAGCCGCACCAGCGAGTCAAAGAATTGATGCATGTGGGTGCCAAATGTTTCTGAAGTACCATGGGCTCCAGCGGGACCCTTTCGGGGATACTCCCAACCCTGATTTTCTTTACTTTTCCTCATCGCACCGCGAAGCGCTGGCCGCATTGCTCTGTGGTGTAGAACTCGGGCGAGGGTTCCTGGCGCTAATCGCGCCTCCCGGTATGGGGAAGACCACGCTCCTCTTCAAGTTGATGAGGCATCTGCGCTCCTCCACCCGTATCGTCTTTCTCTTCCACACCCAGTGCAATTCGCGCGAGTTCATGCGTCTGCTTCTCAACGAACTGGGATGGGAGATCGATCAAAATGCGGACCTCGCGACCATCGTCGATCAATTCAATTCGTATGTGTTGCAGGAATATCGGGCGGGGCGTCGTGTCGTCATCATCGTCGATGAGGCGCAAAACCTGGACTCCTCCGTCCTGGAGACAGTGCGGCTTCTGTCCGATTTTGAAACACCGCAGACGAAGCTGCTGCAGATCATTCTGGCGGGACAACCGGAACTTGCCGATAAGCTGGCCTCTCCCGAATTGCGCCAGCTAAGGCAAAGAATTTCTACGTTCTGCTCATTGACGCCCCTTTCCAACGAACAAACTGGGCGCTACATTCGTCATCGGCTGAGGGTCGCGGGATGCTCCGGCACGCTGTTCAGCGCACAAGCCCAGGAAGCGGTTGCGCAACTGAGTAAAGGCATTCCCCGTAACATCAACAATCTCTGTTCCAACTCGCTGGCCCTGTGTTGCGCCATGCGGCAGAACACAATCACGGCCACCATGGTCCGGGAAGTTGCCGGCGATTTCGATCTCACGAAGTTCCTGTCCAATGGCCAGGAAACCAGCATTCATCCTGATGTTTCCGGCGCGCCGGCTCTGGAGAACAAGCTTCCCAACCCTGAGGCGCTGCGTTCTATGACACCGGCTGAAGCCTTGTCCTACATGCGGCTGGTCACGACCAACCTCAAAACGATGCCCGACTGAGGGCACGCAGGCCACTGCCCCAGATCCACCAGAAGAGAATCTAGTTGGAAGGTAGTGTGGGGAAACTGGGCAAAGGATGCCGGCAACCTGCCATACGGCTCAGAGAGAAGCTGGGCAGCTAGAGGTCCGCGGAACGAGTATCGCTCTCAGGCGGCGTTTTCTTCTTGTGTGACCGGCTGCGGCCCGCTGCTGCCGCCCTGGCGCTCCTCGAACAGGAGCCGCCGCAGCGTCCGGAGGTCGTTCAAGATCCGGCTGCTTCGATTCATATGCATTTCCAACTTTTCCAGATTGTAAACTGCCAATCTGAGGGCATCCACCCGACGCGTGACGTCCGGTTCGGACTCGCGTTGCAGATCGCTTTCAACTTCTTGCCTGGCCTCTTCGACAGCTTCGGATAATAGCGTCAGGAAATGATGAGCACTCTCGATTGTCTCGAACGGATTCTCGGTTTGCGACTTCATAGAGCAATCTCCTCTTAATCGAGCAGTCCGATCTCAATATGTGGTTGGGAATCTATTCCAAATCGTATGACGAACCTGGGCCAAGGTCAAGGAAATCTCCCTTGGACACCTTCCAGCAGCGCCGCACGTTCTAATAAACGTGCTCGCAGGAGCTCCTAAGTTGCGCCCTGCTGCTTCTCAGAAAGGAATATCTTCGTCGGTGATCGGACCTGCCGGCGCGGGTTCGTGCTCCGGCGTACGCTGATCGAAGTTGTTGCCGGCGGCCGCACCTCGCGAGCTGGCGAAATCGCCTCCTCCACCTTCGCCCCGACCTCCTAGAAGGATGATGTCGCTGGCGACGATTTCGGTCATGTACTTCTTCTGGCCAGTCTGCTTGTCGTCCCACGACCTCGTTTGCAGTCGGCCCTCGATGTAAACCTTGCCACCTTTTTTAAGATACTCGCCCGCAATTTCCGCCATCCGTTGCCACAGCACGACATTGTGCCATTCCGTGCGATCCTGCCACTCCCCACCCTTGTCTTTGAAGCGCTCATTGGTGGCGATGGTGATCTTGGCTACGGGCGTGCCTTGGGGTGTGTACTTGATTTCAGGATCCTTGCCCAGGTTGCCGATCAACTGAACTCGGTTCAGACTCTTTCCAGCCATAACCATGCTCCTTTTTAGGGGTTCACTATATCAGAATGAGAGTAGTGGGCATCGTGCCGCGCAACACTGAATTGCTCTGCAGTCCCGTTCTGGAACCCCGCCCCCTAGCGTTTTATCAGGAATGGGTTTGTCTCGCGCTCTTGCCCAACGGTTGTCAATTCGCCGTGTCCCGGCACCACCACCGTCTCATCGGGAAACGCCAGCACGACGTCGTGCAGCGAGTGCATGATTTTCTGCGTGTCGCCGCCCGGAAGATCGGTCCGGCCAATCGAGCCCGCGAACAAAGTATCGCCCGCGAGGAGCTTCTCTTCCTGCGGAAAATACAGGCAGATGCTGCCTTCGGTGTGACCGGGAGTGTGAAACACATGCGCGACCAATGATCCTGCGCTTACCAATTCCCCGGTCGTTATGCTGCGATCAATCTCCACCTTCCCGGGGTTTGCCATACCGATCCATGCCGCTTGCACATCCAGCATCTTCAGCAGCGCATAATCGTTCTGATTCAGCAGAATGGGCGCGCCGGTCGCCGCCCGTAACTTCATCGCCCCGCCGACATGATCGATGTGCGCGTGCGTGATCACGATCTGCTTCACCTGCAAATTTTGCTTGCGCACAATCTCCAGCACATGCTGAATGTCGTCGCCAGGATCGATCACCATGGCTTCGCGGCTCGCCTCGTCTCCCACTATGGAGCAATTGCATTGCAACGGGCCAACCGGGAAAATTTCGTGGATCATCAAAACATTCTAACGAGATAACGAAAATTCTGCGCTCGACTGCGAAGGATTGGGCGCTTCTCGCCTGCGTCGCCGACTTGCCGTGCGACTGGCATCGGGTGGACAATACGTGCACAGGGCCTTGGGGAGGCTGTGGTGGCCAAATACCGTCAACCAGGATATCAAGACAGTGGCCGAGAACCGCGTCGCGACGAGGTGCGCAAGAAGGCGCCTCAGGAGCGAACTAGCGGTCCGCCGCGCTGGGATCACGCGCTAGGACCCAAACCGGTAAATCTTCCAGGAACCAGAGCAGTGTCGCGCTGTGCGCAATGCGGGACTGTGTTGCAAGGCGTCTCGGGAGAGGGCAAATGTCCGAAGTGTGGCTTCGAACTGCATTCCTGCAAGCAGTGCACGTTTTTCGATCCGGGGAGCCGGTTCGAATGCATGAAGCCGGTTACGCTGCGGATTGCTAAGAAAGATATGCGCAACGAATGCGCCATCTTCGAAGTCCGTGTGACTCACGAGAAAGAAACCTCCACACCCGCCAGCTTGCGTCCCAATGATGCGCGTGCGGCCTTCGAGAATTTGTTCAAGAAATAACGGAGGCTCAGGCCCAGGCTTCCGGTTCCCCCTCCCGAAACTCGAAACCTGAAACTCCCTCATGGCTTCTGCGTCGGTCGGATCAGAACCTCGCTGATAAATGATTGCGGCGCTTGCATCACCAGCATGACGACGGCGTGGGCCACGTC
>QHVR01000053.1 GCA_003223595.1 Acidobacteriota bacterium | reverse complement strand
CCTGGTAATGCTTCCAGTCGTCCGCGCGAAACAGCGGCCGAGTGTGCGCGATATGGCAGAGCGGCCACAGGCCTTCGTTGGAGAACCCGTAGTAATATCCCTGCTCTTCTTCTTTGGAAAGCCAGATGCGGCGCAGAGTGTAATGCGGATCGTCCGGCGGAACCGGCAAGCGATCATGCACATCGACGGCATCGATGTCGCCGTCTCCTGAGCCGTGCGCCACCCATGTACCGCCACAGGCCTGCAGCACCGGCTCAAGGGCGGTCACCAATCCGCTGGCAGGCTGGCTGACTTCGATCGACTTGCCCCGCCGCAGGTGAATGTAAGGTTCTCGATTGGAAACCACGAACAGACGGCTGTCTTCCAGCCTCGCCCGGATGTGCACTGCCAGCCGGTCGGCAGTCCAGGTGGATTCTCCTGACTCGCGCAGTCGCGCTTCCAGTTCCGCCGCGGACCGCGCTGTGTGCAGGCTTTCCGCGAACGTCGCCACTTCCCGAGCCAGCGGACGAAACAGGTCCAGGTCGTGAGCCTTGATGCGGGCTACCGCGCGGCCCGTCCGCAGAGCTTTCATCCAGTGCGCTGTGCGCGCGATCGGTCCGGCGATGCTCCACCGCACAATCACCAGCGTGAGCAACACGATGATGAATACATGCGCCAGCGCGCTTAAGAACGTTTCCCGCCATATGCGCAGGCTCTCGCCCTTGATGTATCCCGAGTCGTGCACGATGGCAAGGCTGCCGGTGACTTCCTCGCCTTTACGAAGCGGCACGGCATAGATGTGGAGAGATGCGATCCCGATGCGGACGAAGCCGCTGATCTCTCGTTGCTCCTTTAATGACTGGAGAACAACAGCCGGTGCGCTCTCGATCAGCGGTTGCAGGTTGCTGGCTACGGCCAGCGTCTTTCCCTGGGGGTCGTACACCGCGAGGCCCGCCAGATGCTCGCGGTTCGCGAATTGCTGAACCGTCCGCCGCAGGATCCCCGGGTTCGACCGTTCCATATCCCGCTCGACGTTGCTCGCCAGGCTCTCGCCCAGCAGTTGCGCGCGGTGCTCCAGGTCCCGGCGCATGCCTTGCGCCAGCATGTAGGACTGGTAATACGAGGAGCAGAGCGAAACCAACGTAACGCCGATAACTAGCGAAATGATCAGCCGAGCGCTTAGCAGTCGCATTGATCCATCCTCGAAACCCTAGACGTTCGCAAGAACCACCTGAGCCGGGATTCGCGGTAATACAGTGCGATCCAAAAAAGGGGTGCTGTTATCGGAACCTTGCGGTCCACCGGACCGCCTCGGTTGAACCAGAGCGCGACACGAGGACGCCATCCCCGAACTGCCCGCAACTCCAAGGTATGCAAACCTCTGCTGAGTCGCTTTCAGCTACATTCTGAGTACGGGGACAGGAAAAAGGTTGCACACCCCATGCCAAACCCGCAAGCCACTGACCACGTTCAAAATTCTGTCCAGCGATCAGGGCCAACAATGTAATTCTTGCTTCTTGCCGCCCTGTGGAAATAGGTCTCACAAGGGCACCGCCTTCAGCTCCAGCTCAAGGTGCTAATCGAGCTTGCCGGCAACGAAACATTCGCACTCTGGTTCGCCAGCTTCAACGTGACGCTTTTAGAGTCGCTCGAATTGGTGAGGATCAAGACCCGGCGCCCGTCCGGATTTTCAAACCCGACGTGCTCCACCCCAGCCACCGTGCCCGTAGACTCGAACCGCCTCCCGCCGCGTTGGACGTTCCGCGAAAAATGAGCAAAGGCCCAGTACTGCCCGCTGCGGCTGATTTCTTTCGTCTGAGAATCCACGGTCACCAGCCCTCCGCACGTGAAGGGACCGATATTCGGACGACCTTTTTCGTCCAGCGCCAGATTCCATCCCGTGATACCACGGCACCAGTTGCGCAGCACTTGCGTGTAGGTTCGTCCCCACTGGACCCAGTCGCTCGCGTAATCGGGAGCCGTGTAGTCAGGACCGCCCTCCGTCCAGTAAAGCTGCACCTGGGGAAATGCCTCGCGAACCCGGCTCATCATCTCCGGTGCCCCCACATATCCGTGAAACGCAACCGCATTGCAGAACTTGCGGAGATCCGGATCCTCCAGTTCATCGACTGCCCGGCCCCACAGGTTGTAGTTGTGATCCAGAATCCAGATCTGCGTTGCCATCCCGCTCTTCTGCAGCACGGGACCGAGGTGGTTCTTCACGAATGCGATTTCGTATTCCTGCGGCCATAGACAGGCGGGCATGCGGGCGTCTTGGTCGGTGTCGACTTCGTTCTGCACCGTCACCGCCTGGATCGCCACCCCTTCCGCCGCATAGCTTTGCAGAAATTTCAAGAAGTACTGTGCGTACGGGCCGTAGTAGCGCTGCCGCATGGATCCGCCCAGCATCGAGCCCCCGGCCTTCATCCACCCCGGAGGACTCCATGGCGAGGAAAACAGAAACAGCTCCGGATTCACCTTTCTCGCCTCGCGCAGCATGGGAAGAACATAGGCCTGATCGTGCGCGATGGAGCATCTCTTCATTTCAGGATCGGGATCGCCCTCGTCGTAGCTGAACACCTCGGTCGAATAATCGCTCGCCCCAATGCACGTCCGGCAAAGGTTCAGGCCCATTTCCGCCGGATGGAACAGCTCGTGAAACAAACTCTCCCGTGCCGCCGCCTCGAGGCGGTTGAATGTGTAGCAGGCCGCATCCGTGAACGCCGCGCCGAAGCCGAGCACATCCTGAAATCGTTTGCCAGGATCGAGCGTCACTGCGTTATTCCCGCCGCCTTCACCCGTTCGCCAGGATATTCCCGGCGCAGCGGCGTACCGAAGTGCTCCCCCGGTAACCCGAACAGAAATGTCTCCGGCGGGCACAGCAAAACCCTCAGGCCACCGCGACGCACTGCTGGCCGCTAATCCCAGCGCGGATATTTTCAAAAAGCTTCGCCTCGTCGGTTCGCTAGACACTCAGTTCTCCTGGCAGGAATGCGGCCCACTGAGTATAGTGCGGATGATTCTCAATTACATCGGGAGCAGGAATGAGAGCCAACTGGAATTGCCTCAAAGGGTACGCCGTCTTCTTGCTGCTGTGCACATGTGCGGCGGCGCAAACCAGCACTCCGCCTACTCGTGCTGGACGGACGCTGGTGTGGGCTGACGAATTCAACGCCCCCAACGACTCGCCCGTAGATTCCTCAAAGTGGGTTCTAGAGTCCGGCGGAAACGGCTGGGGCAACCAGGAGCTGGAGTACTACACGGCTCGCCCGCAGAATGCCTTTCAGCAGGACGGCAATCTAGTCATCAAAGTTCTCGAAGAAAAATACACCGGACCCGATGGCGTCACGCGCAATTACACTTCGGCTCGTCTGAAAACCCAGGGCAAATTCGCGCAGAAATATGGACGGTTTGAAGCTCGCATCAAGATTCCCTATGGCCAGGGCATCTGGCCCGCGTTCTGGATGCTCGGCGACGACATCGAGAAAAAGGGATGGCCCAAGTGCGGCGAGATCGACGTCATGGAGAACATCGGGAAAGAGCCCGCCATGGTTCATGGCACCATTCACGGCCCCGGCTACAGCGGAGACAAAGGCATCGGCGCTCCCTTCCAGTTGCCGGCAGATCAGCGCTTCGCCGACGACTTCCACGTCTACGCCGTCGAGTGGAAGCCCAAGGCCATCCGCTTCTACGTCGACGATCACCTCTACACCACCCGAACTCCCGCCGACCTTCCCCACGGCGCCAAATGGGTCTACAAGCATCCTTTCTTCATTCTGCTGAACGTTGCCGTTGGTGGAGGCTGGCCCGGCAATCCCGACCCCTCCACCATTTTTCCCCAAACCATGCTGGTGGATTACGTCCGCGTATACCGCTGACAAATGTTTTGTGTTGTTGCTCCGCGTTCGTTCGCCAGCACGCTTTGACTCCACCGCAGGCTTCGATAGAATCGTTTTTCTATTCCTCGCCAACGAGCCATTTCTTAAAGGAGCAAGTCGATGAGCAAGGTGCGAGTTCTAGTCGGCACACGCAAAGGCGCATTCATACTTACGTCAGACGGCAAGCGCGACAAGTGGGAAGTCAATGGACCGCTGTTTGCCGGATGGGAGCTGTATCACCTCAAGGGATCCCCCGCCGATCCCAATCGCATTTACGCCTCCCAGACCAGCGGATGGTTCGGCCAGGTCATTCAGCGTTCCGACGACGGCGGCAAAACCTGGCATCAGCCTGGAACGCCTCCGGGCGAAACCACGGCTCCCGGCGGGATGCCCAAGGGCGAGAGCAACAAATTCGTCTACGACGCGGCCGGCGCGCCCCTCACCACCCATCAGTGGTACGACGGCACACAGCATCCCTGGGAGTTCAAGCGCGTCTGGCATCTCGAACCTTCGCTCACCGATCCTGACACCGTGTACGCCGGAGTCGAAGACGCGGCCCTATTCAAATCCACCGACGGCGGCCAGAACTGGAAGGAACTCCCCGGCCTTCGCGGCCACGGCACCGGCCCCAAATGGCAGCCGGGCGCGGGCGGCATGTGCCTGCACACCATCATTCTCGATCCCAGCGATCCCAAGCGAATTTACATCGCGATCTCGGCCGCGGGCGCCTTTCGCACCGACGACGGCGGCAAGACCTGGAAGCCCATCAACAAAGGCCTCTACTCCAAATACATTCCCGATCCCCACGCCGAAGTCGGCCACTGCGTCCACCACATCGCCATGAACCCTAAGCGTCCCGGCCTGCTCTTTATGCAGAAGCATTGGGACGTTATGCGTTCCGACGACGCCGGCGACAACTGGCATGAAGTCAGCGGAAATCTTCCCACCGATTTCGGATTCGCCATCGACGTGCATGCCCACGAGCCCGAGACCGTTTATGTAGTCCCCATCAAGAGCGACGGCGAGCACTACGTCCACGAAGGCAAGCTGCGCGTCTACCGCAGCCGCACCGGAGGCAACGAGTGGGAGCCGCTCACCAAAGGCCTCCCGCAGAAGGATTGCTACGTCGACGTCCTGCGCGACGCCATGGCCGTCGATACCCTCGACGATTGCGGCATTTATTTCGGCACCACCGGCGGCCAAGTCTACGTCTCGCCGAACGCCGGAGATTCCTGGCAGCCCATAGTGCACGACCTGCCCGCAGTCCTGTCAGTAGAAGTGCAAACGATGAAATGATGTTGTGATGTTGTGGTCTGAGAACTGAGAACTGAGTACTGAGTACTCGACTACTGAGTACTGGCAACAGATTCTTGCTTTGCGATTAACCCAGGAGAAAGAAACAACATGAGAAAGATTGCGGTTGCGGTCCTGTTGCTGGCATGCGCGAGCGCAGCAATCGCGCAGGAAAAACAAGCGGGCGCACCTCCCCTCGAAGCCAGGGTGCGAAAGCTCTGGCAGAGTTTCAAGGACAAAGACAAAGCCGCCCTGTCCTCCGTGATTGACGATCACTTCCGCATGTTTGAAGAGGGCCTCACCGCCTTCGCCGATAAGAAAGCCGAAGTCAATGCGGTCGATGAATTCGAACTCGTCAGCTACACCCTCACCGATTTCACCGTGAAGTCGCTCGGACCGAACGCGGCCCTGGTCACCTACATCGCGCAATACGAAGGCAAGACCGGGGGCGAATCCAGTAAGGCAAAAAGCGTCTTCGGCGAAGTCTGGACGCGCTCCGGCAACGAATGGAAAGCTCTCTACCTGCAAGAAACCTATATGAAGTGAGGATGCGTTAGAAATGGCAGTAATGATTCGAGTGGAATTGCCGCAGCATCTGCGAACCTTGGCGCATGTGGGCCAGGAGGTTCCCATCGAAGTCGAAGGACCGGTTACGCAACGCTCCGTGCTCGACGCCCTGGAAGAGCGCTATCCCATGCTGAAAGGCGCGATCCGTGATCACGGTACCAGGCAGCGCCGCGCCTTCCTGCGCTTCTTCGCCTGCCAGGAAGATCTCACCCACGAAAGTCCCGATGCCCCCTTACCCGACCCAGTAGTCTCCGGCAAAGAACCCTTCCTGATCATAGGAGCAATCGCCGGAGGGTAGAGGTTTGAAAGGGCACGACTTCACAGATTGCGGAAAGGCTCCTTGCTTGTGAGGAGGTTGAGAAAGGCCTTTTAGTTTGCGAAGACTCTTTCCCGTGATGAGGTTTGGGAAGGGCGACTTCACAGGTTGCGGAAAAACTCCAGCGAATTGCGCTTTGAAGTGGCGCAGCAGCTTTTGGGGTCGCGCAGCAGCTTTGGGGTGGCGCAGCGCTTCAGCGCTGCGGTAAGTACTTTGCTTTACTTCGCGGCTTTTAGCCGCTGAGGTAAACTTTCGGTCAGCAGAACAGTTTTTCCGCAGCCTCTTCAAGTCGTGCCGCTGCGGCGAGCAATGATCTGCGGCTTCAGTCGCGGCGGTTGGCCAGAATTCTTGTCAAGCCCCCAAATCGCCTCAATTCCCCGCAACTCCTTCTACATACACGGAAAATATTTTAAAAATCCTTTCCGGTTCACCCCACCCAAATTGCTAAAATAAATATAGAGAGTAGAAAAGCGGCGGCCCGAAAAGGCCGCCTTTTTTATTCCCGAAAATCCCGAGCCCAGCTCGACACACGTAGCCCCGGAGCCATTGCTCCGGGGCAGGTTTTAAGAAAAAATGAAATCCCCAGGCGAATCCATCCGCCACGCGAAAGCGCGCGGCGAATGGGCGGAGCTCCGTTTCATCACCCGAGCCCTGGAACTGAAGTTCCGCGTATCCAAGCCTTGGGGAGACTCCGCCCCCTACGACCTCGTCACCGACCACCGCGGCCGCTTCCGCCGAGTCCAGGTCAAATGCACCATCTTCCACCGCGGCAACTCCTACAAATGCCACCTCGACTCCAACGGACTCCCCTACTCCCCCCGCGACATCGACTTCATCGCCGCTTACGTAATCCCCACGGATGCTTGGTACATCCTGCCCATCAAATCCACGAAAGGACAATCCGACGTCCTCCTAACCCCGCACAACACCCGTGCAAAATACGAAAAGTACAAAGAAGCCTGGCACCTCCTGAAACGCTGAGCCACGTCGTCGCCAGATCTAGGGACAGCCGCCGTCGACCCGGTTGTGTCAGAAAAACGGTTGATATTGCAAAGGATCACACAATATGTCATATTGAACATGGGATAGATGCTAATGCCGCAATCCGCCAGAAAAAAGCAGCCCAAAACCTTCTCCCTAGCCGAGGATGTTATTGATGTCTTGGAAAGCTATCGCAAGAAGGAAGAGCTGGACTCGCTGACCGCCGCCCTGGAGCAGATCGTCCGCGAGTGGCGCAAAGCCGATCTCGCCGCGCAGGTCGCCGCCTACTACGACACTCTCTCAGACGAGGAAATCGCGAAGGAAGAACAGTGGGGAAACTTTTCGGAATCGCAGATGTAGACCGAACGCATGCCCGTGCAAAAGCAAATGCGATTCCCCCAGCGCGGCGAGATATGGTTCGTCAAGCTGCCAACCGACCCTCCGGAGAAGAGCGATCGGCCTGTGGTGATCGTTTCCATCGAAGCGCGCAATGCTCACGAACGCGCGACCACCGTCTTAGTAGTTCCGCTCTCCACGACTCCGGCGCGACTCCCCACGCATATTCCGCTCGCTCCCGGCGAAACCGGGCTCAGGGAACCATCGACGGTGCAAGCCGAAAACATCACCACCGTGCGCAAATCAAGTCTGCGTGAACCGAACCAGAGACTGCGCCGATTGTCGGAGAGCATGATCGAAAGAATCGCAAAGGGAGTGCAGATGGCGATGGGATTTCCCGAGCGGATGTAGTCGCTCTACGGTGCTGTCCAGCTTTGCCTCAACTGCCATCAAGAAATCGGCACGATGCTGCCGAAATCTAGAGATTGATTGTCCCAGTGAACTCTCGGATTCATTAGCGATGCACGTTCGCATTATTCCCCGCTAAGATGACTGTTCCCAGGGACGAAGCTGGAAGTCTGCTCGGCATGCGCTTTTGAGCACGGTTCGGGGCACCAAATCGGTAAACTTCCGCCCTTATCAAATTCCCCCTTGCACTTTTGCGCAGGCCTTGATATAAACAATTCACCGAGAGCAGATGTGTGGCAGCCGGTCGTATTTTTGAATCTCTCGTGTCCGCCCGGCATCTAAGCTTTATAGAGAATATTAAGAGTTCTCAAGTCGCCCCGGCCACGGGGCTTGATTCGGAAACAAGAGTAGGTTTCTGAAGGGTACCTTCAAGGCAAGGACCTCCAAAAGTAAGTTCTTTTCTCAATTTTCTGTCTTCCGCTTCGGCCTGCGCCGAAATGAGCGCTTCGAAGCGGAAGGCCATACCATCGTGCGCTGGAACGAGCCTTTTTGCTCCCCAGTCCGCCCCTGCAGATCTTTCCCACTGTGGAAATCACGTGGAAATTCTGTGAAGGGCTCGCGTTGACAGGGTTTTGCGCAGCACGTATGGTTGAAAGGTTTCGAGGACAG
>QHVR01000738.1:2277-3100 GCA_003223595.1 Acidobacteriota bacterium | reverse complement strand
CCCTACGAACCAGGACACGCCTTTTACGGCAGCGCCTACTTCCCCTCGGAAGAGGCGGAGCCGTATCTCGGATTCCTGAAGGCAATAGATCCGGCCACCGGGGAGATCAAGGGCAAGTTTCAGCACACGTCGCCGACGTGGTCGGGAGTTCTCTCCACCGCCGGAGGCCTCGTCTTCACCGGCGATGCCGAGGGAAACTTCATCGCCTTCGACGCCTCCAATCTCAAACCCCTGTGGCATTTCCAGATGGGCGCAGCCGTCTACGCACCCCCCATCGCATTCGCCATCAATGGTAAGGAATATGTGGCGATCGCCGCGGGCAGCGCGCTCTATGCCTTTGCCCTGCCCTAGTTCGCTTGTGTAGGGGCGGACGCAATCGTCCGCCCCGCGAGCGCAGCGAGCGTCGCGTGTTCGGAATTTATTACCCTCCAGATACGCCCGGTTTCCCCCGATTGACGCGGCATCCGGCTTCGTATTAATCTGCAATTACACCGGAAAGGAGGTGGTCTGATGACAAGTTCTGATGGCAGTTGTAGAAAGACCAATAGACCAGGTGAGGTGGCTGAGACTTAGAGCGGTCGCTCTAAGCGGGGCTCTGGACGTGAGAATTTGTAAGCACTCCGTCACGAGCTACAGCCCGCACACTACCGGTGAATTAGGATTGGTTCCGCCTGGCGCAGGTCGGTCAGGACCCCGGAGTCGCCGTAGAGGCCACGTAGAGTGACCACCTCTTGGTCAATCCCAAACAGTACACCGGGACGTCCCGCAGGTTCTTTGAACTTGCGGGACGTTTCTTTTTTGCGCCGCGCGCTTTAGGCTGCCT
>QHVR01000738.1:0-2267 GCA_003223595.1 Acidobacteriota bacterium | reverse complement strand
GATTCCGCTTCGATGAAGATCCGCTGCACGCTGGGTTGTTCCCGGCGAATATTCGCCTCGATTTGCTCGATAGCCGATTCCAGTTGCTCCAGCGTGAGCTTCCGGCGAAATTGAATGTTGACCGTGAGCAGCACCTCCTCGGGCCCAAGCTGCATGGTCAGCAAATCCCCTACTTGCTCCACCGCGGGATCTGCGCAAATGATTTCCTTCAAGCATGCGATACGTGCCCGGTTGGTTCTCTCGCCCACCAGCAGCGCGCCGCTTTCGCGCCCGAGAAATACCGCGAGCACCGCAAGCACCAGGCCGATCACAATCGATGCAATTGGATCTAGATAGGGATTATTGAACTGGCGCCCAAGAAAAATTGCGAGAAATGCCAGCAAGACACCCAACAGGCCCGCCGAGTCCTCGAGAAAAACGGTGAAAATCGTCGGGTCCTTGCCGCCTTTGATTTCGTCCCATGTGCTCTCGTTCGGGTCCTTTCGCGCCCGCAACTCGCGATACGAAATGCGCCACGAGTAGAAGTCGAATACGGCTGCAAGGGCAAGCACGGTATAATTCCAGCCCGGGTGGGTCGGGATTTCTGGATGCTTCAGATGCGAGATTCCCTCGTACACTGCCAGACCGCCGCCAACTCCGAAAATATAGTGCCTTGCCATGTCCGTAGGGGTGCAGCGAGTCCGGCGGGCGCGCGCTGCGCTTGATTCCCAGCAATAAAAGTAGTTCATTTCCTGAATCTGCCGTGGAATGAAAAGCCTCCGCCAGCATGGCGGAGCTTCCGGTAACCGCCGCAGCGGCAAATTTGCACACTGCGATCGCAATGTTGGCGAAAATCGCCGCGTAGATAACGCCTTTGGACTCGCGCGTGGCCATACTCGGGCCACGCCAGCTAGCGAAGCCCTGTATTAGTCACCAGGAAACCGCCGGATGTTGCCACGTCTCTCCGCGTTTTCTTCCGGGGTACGCCTGTGGCATGGCAATCGGCGCATTTGACCGTATGAATGTTGTGCGGACTCTTTAAGTTTTTGAATGTGGTATCCATCTTTTCCACATCCAACCCGCAATTCGAGAGCTGCGGATGGCACGTCGTGCACGACGCCCGAGTCCTCTGCCCATGCTGTTCATGACACGCCAGGCAACTCAGCCCCTCGTGAACGCCCACCGGAGTGCGGTCATCCGCCGATTGCACTTGAGCGCTTGCGGTCGGGGCATGGCACTGGTAGCACAGAGCCTGCCTCTGATCCGGGCTGATCTTCACTAGCCGTGCACCCTCATGCATCTGCGGCAGGGGCAGCCGGCTGACCGCTACGTATTCCTGCTCCCGGCGATCGAATAAAGCCAGGGATGGCCGGTTGATATCTTCCTTCGAACTGGCGTCGTCCGCTTTCACCGCGGGAGATGGCGATAGCGGCGTTCCGAAGCGGTGCATCTGGTGACAGGTCAGGCAAGGCATCGCGGGTTGAGCGCCGAGTTGCGCTTCCCGAAATTGCCACGGGCCCTTCGTGTTCACAGGCGTGACCAGGTTCCTGATTCCGCCCTGGAACTGCATCGCGTGACAGCGTAAGCAATCGTCGATCAGAAGCGTGCGCTGGTTATGATCTGTGTTCAGAAAAATTTTCGAATAACTTGCCCCATGCGGCCCCGCGGACCAGTCCGCATATTCCTGGCGATGGCACTTGGCGCAGCGCTTTTCGATTTCCAGCACATCTGCGGTCTTCAATCGGACCTGCTCAGGTGCCTCGCCGCGCAGATGCTTCGTCAGTTGCCGCAGGTTCTTCAGATGAAAGCCGGCATTCAGCGTCAGCACGTCTCCGTGGCATTCCGAGCAGGCAATGTTGCGGTGCGCCGATTCATGCCAATCCCTGTACGGTTGCCAGATTTCATGGCATTTCGTGCAGGAACGCCCTTGCGAATAGCTGTAGTATGCGCTAGCGCTTGGCAGAAGCAGGATGGCGAACAACACCGCGGCCAGCGGTACGAGGACGCGAGGCCGAAGGAACTTTCGTCTCGCTCCGCCCGACGGTTTCTCAGCCGCGGCCATGTGTCCCCTTCCACGTCTTCACCAGGTTGTCGGACGCGTGGTATGCAATCGCCATAATCGTCAGCACGGGGTTGAAGCCGCCATTGTTGACATGCACGCTGCCGTCGATCACGTACAAGTTGTCCATGTCGTGCACGCGGCAGTATTTGTCGACAACGGAGGTCTTGGCATCGTTGCCCATGCGGCAAGTCCCCGCCTGGTGCTGGCCACCGCTGGGGATGTCCAG
>QHVR01000052.1 GCA_003223595.1 Acidobacteriota bacterium | reverse complement strand
CAATTCCGCTGCGGCCGCCTTCATTCAAAGCCTGGCTGAGGTTTGCGCGCATGGACAGCAATCCCGGAGCGAGGCCAGAGGCAATTGTGACCACTACGACGATCAAGAGTGTGAAGCCGAAGGTTGTGGGGTTCACGCCTCCGCCGAGGTCGAAGGGGAAATCCACGGCGGGAAGCAAACGGTTCAGCGACCCACCGAGCCATACCAGCAGGAGCAGGCCGACGGCCCCTGCCGCGAGAGCCAGCACCAGCGTCTCTGTAAGCAATTGGCGGAGGATGCGGCTCGAGCGCGCCCCGAATGCACGGCGGAGCCCGAATTCTTTTTGCCGCGATACGGCACGAGCCAGCAGCAAATTCGAAACGTTGGCGCAGACGATCACCAGGAGCAGGGCGCAGACCGCCACCAGAATTTGCAACGGTTTCAGCAAAATGCCTTGTGCCCCCAGGTGTCCGGCCCACACAGGGACCACCGTGAGGTCGACTCCACGATTGGTTTGCGGATATGCCGAGGCTAGCCTTGCGGCAAGCGCGCTCGCCTCCGCGCGCGCCTGATCGAGGGTGACGCCGGGCTTGAGTCGCACGAGGGTGGAAGTGAGATCGCGGCAGCCGCGGTAGTTCAGGGTGCCACCACCCGTCCCCATCTCCTCTGCCATGGTAATGGGCATCCACACGTCATACACCAGGCCAACGGTGGTGCCGCGGAAGCCCTGAGGCGCAACTCCGATGATGGTCAGTTCGTGACGGTTCAGGCGAATCGTCTTGCCCAGGATTTCGCGGTCTCCATGAAAGCGGTTCTGCCACATGCGGTAGCTGATTACAGCTACCGGAAACGCTCCCGGCTTGTCAGCGCCTTCCTCGGGCAGGAAGCTTCGGCCAAGAACGGGTTTGATCTTGAGCAGATCAAAATAATTGGCGGAAACAAGTTCGGCCCAGGCGCGTTCCGCGTTCCTTTGCCAGCCCACACTCAATGGAGTAAACCGGCCAATGGCCACATCGGAAACCAACTTCAAGTTGTCCCGATAGTCGCGATAGTCCTGATAAGACGAGGCCACCAGATGTTCGCCGCTGAGGGTTACGGTCTCGATCAGCGCTAGGTTGTCCATGTCCGTAACCGCGGGATAAGGCCGGAGCAGCACGTTGTCGATCCAACTGAATACCGTGGAAGCCACCGCGATGCCGAGCGCTAAATTGAGTACGGCGACCGCGGTGAATTTGGGGTTCGAAGCGAACAGCTTGAGGCTGAAGCGGAGGTCCTGCCAGAGCGTTTGCAGGGGTGAAACAACGGGGAGAAGCACAACACTCTTGACCGGCATTGGAATCGTCCTTCGCTTCCAATCGCGTGGGCCGTGCGATATTCCGAAATCAACGCGTTCTACCTCCCGAGAATACCGGGCAGGAAAGGCGTGGCGCTGTGATGCCTGTCACGCTCAAGTTGCGCGAAACGTTACACTGAAGCATGCCTCCTACTTTGGGAAACGGAAAGATCTGCTACCTGCAGATTCCCACACGGGATATCCAGAAGTCCGCAGACTTTTACCGACGCGTGTTTGGATGGAGCGTGCGCCAGCGCGGGGACGGGAGTACGGCATTTGACGATGGCGTGGGTGAGGTCAGCGGCGAGTGGGTCCTGAATCGGCAACCTGCGGAGCCCGGGGTGCTAGTTCACATCATGGTGGATAGCGTCGCGAAGACTCTCGAGCTTGTGCTTGCGAACGGCGGAGAAGTAGTGAATCCGATTGGCGTTGATCCCGGCGAGATCACCGCGCATTTTCGAGACCCGATGGGCAATGTGTTTGGGCTGTATCAGGAGCCAGGGTAGCGCATCGGGCGTGTTTTGAGTGATACACCCACTTCCCGCAACAACGGCGCGAGGTGGGGCCCGCCCCTGGGCTGACGTTTCTTGCTGCGCTTCCTACTGCTTCGCCTCGCCGTTCTTCTTAGCCAGAGAGCGGACGTAATTCACCAAGTCCCAATTCTCTTCCGTCTTGATTCGGGGACCCTCGGCGGGCATGTCGTTGTGACCGTTCTTGATGATGTAGAAAACTTCGCCATCGGTGCGATCCTTGAGCGTCGCGGGATCCGTGAAGTCGACGATCTGGAGTTTCATTTCTTTGGCGGTGTCACCCTTGCCGTCGCCATTCTTGCCGTGACACATCTCGCA
The DNA here is from genome assembly GCA_003223595.1 of Acidobacteriota bacterium. GTDB lineage: Bacteria > Acidobacteriota > Terriglobia > Terriglobales > Acidobacteriaceae > Sulfotelmatobacter. The sequence goes on along the minus strand of QHVR01000052.1, from coordinate 5,863 downwards.
GTCGAGGGTCCACCACTTTTTGGCGCGAGCCAGTGACTCCGGAGTGGATTTCACCGGATTGGGCTGCTTGGTTGCTTCGACCGGAATGGCGGCATACGAAGGCGTCTTGGCGGCAGGAGGATTGGAGGACTGCTGGGCGAACCCAGCAATAAGAATAAGTGCTGGAAAAATCAGTGCAAAGCGGTACACAGGACCTCCTCTGGGACAAGGAGCGTTGACAGCAAAATTGTAGCACCCGCATCAAGATATTCCAGTGACTTAGGGCGGTCCTCTCCCTCCGGTCTCCCGAAAGCGGGAAACCAAAGGCCCAGATTCGGGAAAGGCTGGATTCGGGGCTGCCTTCCCTGCTCGCAGGTGCTGGATGTTACCCGGGCCATTACAACCGTGATGGCTGAAAATTGCGTGAAATCGGAGAGTTTAAAAACGTGTGATTACTTGTTGAACCACATTGAAAGTGTCCCCTTGAGACCACATTAGAAGTGTCCCCTTTAGAGTTCCTTCGGCAAGGAGGAACCGCGATTGGGGAGAACGGGATTGAGCCGGAAGGAACTGAGCCGAGTGGAAGTAATGGGGAGAGTGAAGGCGGGTAGCCTGCGACTGTGCGAAGCGGCAGAGATGCTGGGGTTGAGTTATCGGCAGAGCAAGCGGATCTGGGCGCGGTATCGGGCAGGAGGAGCCAAGGCGCTGCAGCACGGCAACTGTGGGCGGGTGTCGAACCGGGCATACGGGACAGAGTTTCGAGCTGCGGTGCTGAAGCAGGTAAAGACCCGTTATGAGGACTTCGGCCCAACGTTGGCGTGTGAGCACCTGGCGAGCGATGACGGCCTGCAGGTGCACGCCGAGACGCTGCGGCGGTGGTTGAAAGAGGCGGGATGCTGGCAGAGGCAACGGCGACGGGAACCGTATCGGCAGCGACGCGAAGCCAAGGCACACTTCGGCGAGTTGGTGCAGTTGGACGGAAGCTTTCACCAGTGGCTGGAAGGGCGTGGGCCGCGCGGCTGTCTGATGCACATGGTCGATGACGCCACGACCACGGCCGTGGCCTGGTTCACGGCGGAGGAATCGATCTGGGCGGCGGTGGCGGTGTTGCGGCGCTGGATCGAGCGCTATGGGGTGCCGCAAGCGCTGTACACGGACTGGAAGAACGTCTATGTGCGCCCACCCAATGCCCAGGAGCGCATGCGGGGAGAGCCGGCCGTGACGCAGTTTGGGCGCATGTGCGCCAAGCTGGGCATCGAGATCATTGCCGCCAGTTCTCCGCAAGCCAAGGGAAGAGTCGAGCGGGCACACGGCACGCATCAGGATCGGCTGGTGAAGAAACTGCGGCTGTCTGGGATCGCCACCTACGAGCAGGCCAATGCGTATCTGGACGCGCACTACCTAGCCGAGCACAACCGGCACTATGCGCATGCCGCGGCGGCGCATGCCGATTATCACCGGCGACGCCCGACGGCGCGGCAACTGGACGAAGTCTTCTGCCTGGAGGAAGAACGGGTGCTGAGTGAAGACTGGGTAGTGCGCTACCAGAACCGGCTGTTGCAACTGGAGCGGCCCAGCCGTCCCAGAATACCGGCGAAGAGTCGCGTCATGGTGCGGGAGAACCAAGCTGGGGAGACGGCTATTCACTATCGCGATCACCATCTGCTGTTCCGCGAAGTGAAACCGGCTTCTAAAGAGCTGAGCGAGGGAAGGGGCGCTGCCCCTTCCCCCGCGCCCCCATCCCCTAAACCCAAATCCTGCACTCCGTCGCCTAATCATCCCTGGAGAAGAAATCGATATCAGCAAATGAAAACGCCGATCTTTTCTGCGGCTTGGTGAACCTACAACCAGGGGACATTTCTATTGTCGATGAGACGGGGACATTTCTATTGTGGTATGACAAAACGTGTGAATTACTTTGACACTGGAATGCGAATCGGGCTATGCTCTCGCCAATTTGCTCGTCGCCCTGGCCACTTCGGGAGGCGCTTTATGTCCATTTCAGTCCTTTGTGAGCTGTGCAAAAAGCCGGTGCTGCTGGAAAAGGCCCGAATCAACGAACTGGGTAAGGCCGTGCATGAACAGTGCTACGTGCGAGCCATTCGAGCCAGCAAGCCGATGGGACCGGCGGATGGTCCCAAGCCTAGGGTTTGAGCCGCTACTCCGCCTTAGCTTGCGCCACTGATGCCCTGGCATCGGCGAGGGCAGCCTCAATCTGCGACGAATCGGCAATGCCTCCCTGGGCCATGTCCTTGCTGCCGCCACCGCGCCCTCCGAATCGCGCCACAATTTCCTTCATACGCGCACCCATGTCGAACGGCTGTCCGCCCGATTGTGCGAACACCAAGGCCGGCTGCGGAGAAGTGGTGCCGAGCAACGTAACCACGTTTGGCGCGAGCCGGGTTAATTTCTGGGCGGACAATTTCAGGAAATTCACGTCGCGATCGGAGAATACGCGCACCACGAGTTTGCGTCCGGCAACTTCGGGAGTCTCGGCCAGCAGGGCCGCGGCTTGCGCTGCCGCCAGTTCTTCCAGGGATTCGGCGAGTTGTTTGCGCAGAGCCTTGATTTCTTCCAAAGATTTTGTTGCCTGTTGCGGCAGGTCGTAAATATGGTCTGAGAACAAGGCGGCAGTTTCGGTCAGCGTCGTGAAGTCCCGCCGAGCGGCAGCAACGGCGCGCAGCCCCGCTACAAATTCCACGCGGTATCCTTGGCGAACTTTCTCCGTCTTGCGGAGCAGAATGCATCCGATTTGTCCTGTCTGCCGGACGTGCGTGCCACCACAGGCCGTCAGATCGAAGTCGGTAATGTCGATCAACCGGAGTTCGTCGCGTTCGGTCGGAGGTATCTTCCGCAAGCCGAGCTTCCCTGCTTCTTCACGCGTGACAAAACGGATATCGACGGGACGATTCTCCAGGATGACTTCGTTGGCGAGACGCTCAGCGGATTCGATTTGTTCCTTGGTCAAGCTCAGAGTATCAAGGTCGATGGAGCAATAATCGTCGGCCATGTGGAACGATACCGTAGGCATATTAAAGAGGCGGACGAAAGCGGCGGACAGGATGTGCTGTCCCGAATGCTGCTGCATGTGATCGCGCCGCCGGACAACGTCGACTTCACCTCGGATACGGCTTCCCGGAGCCAACTCTTTTACCGGAGCTTCTAGATAATGGACCACTCCTCCGCCTTCGGTATCGGCAACTTCGGTAACCCGGTGTTTCGCCCCGCTCGAAGTGATCCAGCCGGTGTCGTGGATTTGCCCGCCGCTAGTCGGATAAAAAGCAGTACGATCCAGAGTGACCGCTGGCCGCGGCGTTTCGGTGATGTCGCAAATCTCGCCTTCAAATTCGTAGAGAAAAGAGTCGCGGTAGTAGAGCCGGTCGGTCATGCGCCTTTATTTTATTTGAACCCGCACTGTAGAGACGTAGCCTGCTACGTCTTAGCAGGCCTGAAGGCGCAGCAAGCTGCATCTCTGTGATCCCCTGTGTCCCCTGTGGTGAACCGGCTTTACCACAGGGACACAGAGGCTCACAGAGAAGGCGGCAGCCTAGTACGGCCCTATAATGCCGCCGATTTGACGCGCCGCCGGTCGTGCGGACCTGCGCGTCCCCGCAGCATTCGCGTCGAATACATCCAGGTATTTCAAACCGTTCCCCGTGTTGAACAAAACGACGATGTCTTCGGGCTTGAAGAATCCACTGGCGCGCAATTTGCGGTAAGCCACCAGGCAGGCCGCGCCTTCCGGGGCGGCGAAAATTCCTTCATGTTTCGCCCAGTGGCGGGTCGCTTCCACGAGTTCTTCATCCGTCGCGCTGACAGCGGCACCTTTGCTCCTTTTCAATATGTCGAGAATAAGATAATCGCCATAGGGCTTCGGCACTCGGAGTCCAGACGCGAGCGTAGCCGCATCCTTCCACATTTCAGCAGACTGTTTGCCTTCATCCCATGCTTTAACGATCGGAGCACAACCCGCAGATTGCACAACAATCATCCTTGGCCGCTCCGGGCCAATCCATCCCAGCGCCTGCATTTCTTCGAAGGCCTTCCACATCCCCAGCAAGCCGACGCCGCCGCCCGTCGGATAAATGATGCCTTGCGGCATTCGCCAGCCTAACTGTTCGGCGACTTCGTAGCCCATCGTTTTCTTTCCTTCCACACGATAAGGCTCCTTGGTCGTGGAGACGTCAAACCATCCTTCTTTTTCCCAGTAGCTCTCGCTTGTCATGGCGGCCACTTTGCGGGCGCAGTCGCTAATCAGTCCGTCGACAAAGCTGATGCGCGCGCCGTAGTAGTCGCATTCAATCCGGTTGGCCATGGGCACATCTTTCGGCATGAAGATGTGAGCTTCCAGGCTTGCAGCGGCGGCGTAGGCCGCGAGAGCACCTGCGGCATTTCCAGCGGACGGAATGGCGAGTTTCTTCAGTCCGAAGTGGCGAGCCATAGTGACGGCGGCAGAAAGTCCGCGCGCTTTGAACGACCCGGTGGGGTTCAGGCCTTCATCCTTAATGTAGACGTTGGGAAACTCGCGGCTGGGGAGCATCGGGGTAAACCCTTCTCCCAGCGTGACCGGATCAGCCGCCGGCAGAACGGCATCGTAGCGCCACATACTAGGGGTTCGTCCCGCGAGACGAGCCGCGGAGAACGTGCGTTTGATCTTGTCAAGGTCGTAGCGTGCGTAGAGAACTCCTGCATCTTTGAGGCAGACCGATTGCGGACGGTCCGCAGGATAGTGCTCGCCGCAGCGAGTGCATTCCAGATGAGTGAGCATCGACGGTGGTGAGTGTAGCAGAAGGACGATATTGGCTATGGTTTTGCCGTTTACTAAGGGTCGCATTCGAATTGCTGTTTTTAGCGGGCACAATGATTTGACAATTTTTTACACGCGCCATGCGTGCAATTACTGCAGATTGGGTTGTATGTACGGTAGTATCAATGACCATTGTTCATCGAGGAGAAGGTTACATGGGCAAGTTTGTGTTCGGGTTGATCCTGGGAGTCATTCTTGTGCCGATCATTGTTTATCTTTACTTCATGACGGGTATGGCGCCAGTGGCGACGACTGCGCCCCCGATGCCCTTTGAAAAGATGTTTGCACGCATGGCACTGCACGCGCGCATGGGCAAGGAAGTACCCAAAACAGTGCCGATCCAGGTGGATGAGTCGAATTTGATGGCGGGAGCGCAAGCCTACAAAGAAAATTGCGCCGTCTGTCACGGCCTTCCCGATGGCAAAGAGACGGACATCGCTAAGGGAATGTTTCCGGATCCTCCAAAATTGATGCAAGGCAAGGGCGTCACCGATGATCCTCCGGGAGAGTCATACTGGAAAGTTGCTGGCGGAATCCGCATGACGGGCATGCCGGGTTTTCAGAAGACGCTTTCGAACACGCAGATGTGGCAGGTCAGCTTGCTGGTCGCCAACGCCAATAAGCTGCCGCAGTCGGTGAAGGACAGTCTGTCGGCAGGACCGGCCGCCCCGCCGACAGCCCCGCAGCAAAAGAAGAAATAGAGGCACTAACGCTCGCTTCAGGCAATTACTATCTTCCCTTCTTTGGTGATCTTCCCCGCGCCCGGCTGCATGCTATAGTGCGTTTTTCAGCATGCGATCGTTTCTCTTTTTCGCTTTTTCGTGGTGGGCTATCGCCCTGCGCATCATTGCGCTCGTACACTTCATCAGGCGACGCCCAAACTTCTACTGGCTGTGGGTGATCCTGTTTCATTGGGTGGGAGCGCTGGTTTACATCGTGCTGGAAGTGATTCCCGACGCAGGCCTGTTGCGGGACTCGTTTCAGATGTTCCCGCGCCGCAAGCGCATTCACGAACTGGAAGCGACCATCCTCGATAATCCCTCCGCCGGGAATTACGAAGAATTGGGCTTGCTGTAC
>QHVR01000051.1:10081-12152 GCA_003223595.1 Acidobacteriota bacterium | reverse complement strand
GCGCGGGCCGCAGACATGCTGCGTCAGAGCGGCTTGCGCGTGCACTGCACGCAAACCGTGATGCGCACCGCCGATGACAAGGCGGCGCTGGCCCGCGAGGTTCTGTCCCTGATCTCGCCCGACCTTCTGAAGGACAAAACGCCTGCCGCTCCCGTCCCACAAGTGGACTCGCAGCCGTGATCCTGGTCCCCATAAAAAACACCTCGGGCGCCAAACAACGCCTTGCCTCCATCCTCGATCAAGATTCCCGAACGAGATTAGCCCAGGCAATGCTGCAGGACGTGCTCAGCGCCCTTCACCAGTGGAAGGACCGTCCGTCGGTAGGTATTGTGACCAGCGACGCGTACGCTACCCAGCTTGCGAGGGAATACAAATTCGAAGTTATTGCCGATCCGCAGAACCCGGGAGAGACTGGCGCCATCGAAATGGCCACGCAAGTCTGTGTCGACCGGGGAGAAGACAACACGCTGGTGATCCCCGCGGACATTCCGCTGATCCAGCCCTGGGAACTCGAAGAAATTTACAAGCAGGCCCCAACCGAAGGAACGGTCCTGGTTCCCGCTGGAGATGGACGCGGCACCAACGCCGCTTTCCGGCGTCCCGCGAATCTATTCCCGCTGCGTTTCGGCAATGACAGCTTCAAGCCCCACCATGCCGTAGCTCAAGCCACAGGACAGCCGTGCGTAATACTGAACTTGCCCGGCGTTGCTGTGGATGTCGATAACCAAGAAGACCTGCACCAATTGATCGCACTGCCCGGCAACACACGGGCCCAACAACTAGCGCGCGAATATGTTCGAATAGGCAAGATGCCCTCGCCTGCGTAAGACCGAGCAGCCGTGATCCGAGATGCCGCGCAAACAATCCAAAAAGCCAGCCGCGAAGCGGCGAAAGAATGCAGCCCACGGCGTAAGCCGTGGGTCCGCGTCCCACCGCGGGTTAGCCCTAGCGGGGCGGAAGAAGCCGATCCCGCCCTCCCGTTCCTGCGAAATTCGCCTCATCCCAATCATCGTTGACAAGGAATTTCATTCTGGCGACGATGTCGCTGAAACGCTACTCGAGGCCTTGCAGAGCAATGGACACCAACTCCAACCCGGCGACATTCTCGTCATCAAACACAAAATCATCTCCAAAGCCGAAGGCCAGCTCATCGATCTCGCGACGATCATCCCCTCCGCCGAATCCGTCACCTGGTCGAAACAATACGACCTCGATCCGCGCGTAATTGAACTCGCTCTGCGCGAAAGCCGGTCCGTAATCCGCCGCATGAATGGCGTCCTGATCACGGAGACCCGCCACGGTTTTCTCTGCGCGAATAGCGGAATCGATGTTTCCAACGTCGACGGCGGCCGGCACGCGCTCCTGCTGCCAGAAGATCCCGACCGTTCTGCCCAACAGATTCACCGCAAATTGCAGAAAGAAACCGGAATAGCCGTTCCTGTCATCATCACTGACAGCTTCGGCCGCCCGTGGCGCGAAGGCCTGACGGAATGTGCCATCGGGATCGCCGGAATCAAACCTTTACGCGACGATCGCGGTCAAACCGATCCCCACGGCTACAAACTGAAGGCAAGTGTCGAAGCGATTGCCGACGAATTGGCCTGCGCCGCAGGCCTAGTCTGCGGCAAGCTGAATCGCGCCCCGGCCTGTATAGTGCGAGGTTTTCCGTACGAATCGGGCAAAGCCCGCATCTTAGAACTGCTGCGTCCGGCATCGGCGGACCTGTTCCGCTGACTTCCGCTACACTGTAAAGACGTTGCTTGTAACGTCTCTCTCTTGCCAAGCTGAAATCGCAGGCAAGACGCGCAAGCCACGTCGACGGAGAGAAAATGCACCGCGAACTTGCAACCTCCGAACTGGAAAGCTTCCCCTCGCTCGATTGGTCTGATATTGCTCCCTCCCTGACCACGCCCGTGCGCTCATCTCTGGAGAAAGTTCTGGAAACGCAGGATGGCGGCGCCCTTTCGCTGCAAGATTCGTACACTCTCGCGAACTCAGGTGGCGATGATCTTCTCGGCCTGTTGGTCGCGGCCAATCTGCTTCGCGCCGAACTCGTCGGCAACATCGTCAC
>QHVR01000051.1:0-10047 GCA_003223595.1 Acidobacteriota bacterium | reverse complement strand
ACGAATGTCTGTTTTGTGGGATGCAAATTCTGCGCTTTCAGCCGCGGCCCGCGCGAAGCCGACTCATACTTCCACAGCCTGGACGATATGGCCCGCAAGGCGGCCGAAGCCTGGGAACTGGGCGCGACTGAAGTCTGCATCCAGGGCGGCCTTCCGCGCGATCTGCCGAAGTTCTACTACCGCGACATCCTCCGCGCCGTAAAAAACGCAGTCCCACAGATGCACATCCATGCCTTCTCGCCCATGGAGATCGCCTACGGAGTCGAACTCAGCGGCATGCCGCTGGCGGATTATCTTTCGATGCTGCGCGACAACGGTTTGGGCACATTGCCCGGAACCGCTGCAGAAATTCTGGATGACGAAATCCGTCACATCTTATCCGCCAATAAACTTTCGACCGCGCACTGGATCGAAATCATCCGCACCGCGCATCGTTGCGGCATTCGCAGCACATCCACCATGATGTACGGACACGCGGAAACGCCGGAGCACTGGGTTCGCCAGATGCGCCTGCTGCGCGACATTCAATCCGAAACCGGCGGCTTCACCGAATTCGTGCCCCTGGGCTTCGTGCATCAGAACACATTGCTGTTTCACCAAGGCCTGGCGCGTTCCGGTCCCACCCTCGCCGAGCATTTGAAAGTTCATGCCCTGGCCCGGATTCTGCTGGCAGGATCGATCAACAACCTCCAGGTTTCCTGGGTCAAGCTGAACCGGCAGCTTTCTCAGGTCTGCCTGCACGCGGGCGCCAACGACTACGGCGGGACGCTGATGGAAGAGAACATCTCCCGCGAGGCCGGAGCGACCGCGGGACAGTACACTAGCCCCGAAGATTTTCGGATGCTCATTCTCGAAGCTGGCCGCATCCCGGCCGAGCGCAGCACCACGTATTCCCGCATTAATATCAAAGCTTCTGTGGATGAATTCACCCTCGAACAAACGCCCGAGGCGGAATTCGCATGAGCGTGCCTGCGGACCGGCCAGCGCGTCCCATTGCAATCATTGGCGGCACCGGGCCTGCCGGCATGGGGCTGGCGCTGCGCTGGGTGCGCGCCGGAGAGACGGTCATTGTCGGCTCGCGCGAGGAGAACCGTGCAGTTCAGGCGGCCGCTTCGATCAAGGGGCGCGTGGGAGAAACAGCGCGCATTAGCGGCATGGAGAACAGCGCCGCTTGTGCGGCCGCCGACATTCTGATGCTAACGGTTCCGTTTGCCGGCCAGGCTTCCCTGATTAAACGCCTCAAGCCCTCGATCACCGCCGGGAGTATTCTCATCGATGCCACTGTCCCGCTAGCCGCAGAGGTTGGCGGACGAGCATCACGCACTCTCGGCGTGTGGCAGGGTTCTGCCGCCGAGCAGGCCGCCGAACTTGTGCCCAAAGACGTTAGCGTCGTGGCGGCGTTTCATAATGTTTCGGCAGATTTGATGGGAGGAGACAATCCTCTCGACTGTGACGTGATCGTTTGTAGCGACGATTCGGATGCAGCTCGACTCACTTGCGAACTGGCCGCCAAGATTCCGGGCATCCGTCCCATTGATGCCGGCAAGCTGGAGAACGCGCGTATTGTCGAGCAGATTACGGCCCTGCTAGTTGGCCTGAATATGCGCCACAAAGGACACGCCGGAATCCGCATTACGGGATTGCCCCCCGCTGCTTACAGCTAACCGACTCTCGCCCCAAGGAGCATTGCGTTCTTGAGCCAGAATCAGAATCTCGACGCGACGTGGCAGTATCACAGCGGCACCAAGCACTCCTATGTCGGGTTGCGAACGAATCCCCATTCCCTCGACTGGAAGAATAAGCCGCTCCTGTTCAAGATTTACCCCACACTCGAAGTGACTCGACTGCCCCGCGATTTCCGCGAGACTTCGGTTCCCGCTCTCGCCGCGATTGCGGCTGCGGAATCTTCTTCTACGCAAGAGGCAATCCCTGATTTGGAAACTCTGGCTCAGCTCCTCTTCTTCTCCGCCGGGGTGACTCGCAGCAAGAAATTCGAGCAAGGTGAAATGTTCTTTCGCGCAGCCGCATGTACGGGCGCGCTCTACGAAATCGAACTCTACGTGGTCTGCGCGGATTTGAAGAGCGCAAACTCACCCCCGCTTTCGGCGGGCGTGTATCACTTTGGAGCTGCGGAATTCGGATTGCGCCAGCTTCGCTCCGGTGATTTCCGCCAAGTTGTGGTTGAGGCTACCGCCAACCACCCAGCCGTAGGCCATGCCCCTGTCATCATCATTTGCTCGGGCACATATTGGCGGAACGCCTGGAAATACCGCTCCCGCACTTATCGTCATTTCGGTTGGGACAATGGCACGATCCTCGCCAACCTGCTCGCAGTCGCACACTCGCTGAAATTTCCCGCGCACATCGTCACCGGGTTCATCGACTCTCAGGTAAACGCCTTGCTGAGGCTCGACACCAATCGCGAAGTGGCGTTCTCGCTAATTTCAATCGGATACCAGGACTCAACTCCTCCTTCCGCTGCCCCGGAAATTTCTCCTTTGGATTTGCCCACCGTACCTTACTCTTCGGAAGAGGTGGACTATCCGGCCATGCGAAGAATGCATGAAGCCTCTTCACTGGATTCCGCAGAAGAAGTCGGTGCTTGGCGGGGCAAAACTCCGCTCCAGAAAATGCCGGACCCGAAGGTCAGCGCCCGCCGCCTGCAACTACCCGATGATTCGAAAGTCCCGAAGGACACGATTGAGAAAGTAATTTCGCGGCGCGGTTCCAGCAGGCTCTTCGTGCGCGATCCCATCACGCAACCCCAGCTTTCTCTTATCCTCGACCGCGCCACCCGCGGAATTCCCGCGGACTTTCTCCATCCCTTCGGGAGTCATCTCAATGATTTGTACCTGATCGTCAACCATGTCGTGGGACTGGAGCCCGGCGCTTACGTTTACCACTGGGATAAAAAATCGCTTGAACTGCTGAAGCCGGGCGAGTTCCGCGGGTTACCTCGGCCTCGAACAGCAGTTGCCGGCAGATGCGGCGGTGGATGTCTTTTTTCTGGCCGATCTCAAAAAAATTACGGAGCGCTACGGCAACCGTGGATACCGCGCGGTGCAATTGGAAGCCGGCATTCTTGGCGGAAAGCTGTATCTCGCGGCCTACGCACAAGGACTGGGAGCCAGCGGATTGACTTTCTATGACGACGACGTCGTCAGCTTCTTCTCGCCGCATGCGCGCGGCAAGAACGCGATTTTCCTGGTTGCCCTCGGACGCAGCGCTCTACGCCAGTCCGCCACTCCCTAGTCTTCGACGACGGGCGTCGACATCTCTTCGGCCGGCGCGCCGCCCTCCATCCCCTGCGCCATGATCAACCGGCGAGCCTCGCCCCGAATTTTCGGCAATTTCATCCCGAACCACCACGCCCCGCCAATCGACGCCACCCCGCCGACTGCCACGGTCATCGGCGCACCCACGCGATCTGACAGCACTCCTCCAAGCAGCGCCCCCAGCGGAGCCATTCCCATGAACATCATCGAATAGACCGCCATCACCCGCCCGCGCAGGGCATCCGGCACCATCACCTGGATGAGCGTGTTCGACGACGCCATCTGCAGCATGATGAAATATCCTACCGGTAGCAGCAGCAGCACCGAAATCCAGAATGATTTGCAGATGGCGAACAGGATCAGGCTTACGCCAAACGCCGCACAGCAAACCGTCACCCATTTCCCCAGTCCCTTTACGCCCGTGCGAATGGCCAATGTCAGCGCTCCCAGCAACGCTCCCACCCCCGACGCGCCCATCAGGATTCCAAGCCGCACCGCTCCCAGATCGTGCGAGCCAATCAGCGACGCAAATTCCTGGCCGCCGCTGTGCAGGATGCGATCCGCAAAAATCGGCATCAGCACGACGTACGGCATCCCTGTGATGCTGACGATTCCCAGAAGTATTAACAACGCACGGATCGGCGCCGTACGGTTCACGAACTGAAAGCCCTCCACGATGTGCTCCCAGGGCGAAGTCTTCTCCGACACCCGCGCAGGCGCATGCACTTTCATGAGCATCAATCCCGCAATGACGGCAATGTAGCTGACGCCGTTGGCAAAGAAACACCAGCCTTCGCCCAATCGCGCAACCAATACGCCCGCGACCGCCGGCCCGATCACGCGCGCCCCATTGAACATCGACGAGTTCAGTGCGATCGCATTCATCAGATCGTCTTTACCAACCATATCGACGAGGAACGACTGCCGCCCGGGGATATCGAACGCGTTTACCACGCCCAGCAGCGCAGCCAGTACAAAAACGTGCCACACCTTCACATAATGCGTCAGCGCCAGCGTCGCCAGAATGAACGCCAGCATCATGGATGCAGCCTGGGTCGCAATCACGACATGCTTGCGATTGCTGCGGTCGGCCACAATCCCGCCCAGCGGGGCAAACAGAAATACCGGAATCTGGCTGGCAAATCCCACCGCGCCCAACTGCAGCCCAGAGCCGGTCAGACGGTACACCAGCCAGGACTGAGCCACGGTCTGCATCCATGTGCCGACCAGGGAAATGAGTTGCCCGCTGAAGAAAAGCTGGAAGTTTCGATGCCGGAGAGCACGTCCCGCCGCCTGCCACCGCAGCCTTTGCCTCTCCGGCTGCGAACCGGCCACCACGGTGCTCTCAATGGAGTCTTTCGATTCAGTCACGCTGTCCTATGATGACTTTGCCCTGCCCCCGGCAGCAATATATCTCCTCGGTTATCCGGCTTTGGGTCGCTTTCGGATGGTTGAGAGACGAACTGGCCAGGTCTTAACTAACTTGTAACTTCCTTTGTCACCCGATCTGAGCTAAAGTCTTCGTCTGCGCTTTTTCGGCGATTCGGCCAAAGGAAGTGACCCGATGACCACCCCTCCACTGCGAGTTGAACGCCGCGTCGGACAACGATTCCCTTACCTGCTCGCTACTTCTTTTCGCCAGACCAGCGATGGCATTGAAGGTGTCGGTTTTACCCAGGATCTAAGTTCGCGGGGAGTGTTCTTTCTGACGGATGCGCCGCTGACGGAGGGTTCTGAGATCGAGTTGACCCTGCGCATGCCTTCTGAGATCACGCTCGGCCAAAGTATGCCGGTGCGCTGCAAGGGACACATCCTGCGCATCGTTCGCCCGAACGGCACATCGTCGATTCCCGCCTCCAGCACGGCGCAGGCCAAGATCGGGGTTGCCGTTCGCCTGGAATGTTACGAATATCTGCCCGAGTGCACCGACTCCCATGTGCGAGTTGCAGCGCTCCATCCTCGTCACGAAGAGGAGCCGGGGCAGACGCAATCCGCCTCTCGCAGATTGGCCTAGACCGCTCATCGTTAGAAGTGCACACCCGTTCACTGCGCGACTGGCGCGGCGGCAGCGGCAACCAGCACCCAGCCCTTCTTCTTGTAGACCCAGGTATCTACAAACCTCCACTGCTGCATGGTTCGCTTCCCGCGAATTACCTGGCTCTCCGTATAAGTTCCTACCACGATCGCGGTGTCTCCAAAGGTGCGCACGCTCATAGGCTCCATGCTGATCTGATCCAGATTTGCTGTTTGATCCTTAATGCGTGACAGGTACTCCCCCTTGCTCACCAGTCGCCCGTATTCGACATAGACCAGGGCATTGTCAAAAATCATATCGAGAGCGCGGTTATCATTCCGTGCCTGGCCGACCGTCCATTGCTTTTCTAATGCGCGGATGGCCGCAGCCGTTCCAGGATCGGATGATTCCTGTGCCCATGCTGCTACCCACAAGATAGACACGGCAATCAGGGCTAATCTCACCATCCCTCCAGGCTCGACTGTTCAGAACCCAAATCAGCTCGCAGGCGTAGACACGCTGGCAATAATCAGCCAGCGTCCATCGCTGTTGATGCATGTATCCACAAATCGGCCCTGGCGCGCAAATGGTTTCCCTCTCTGGACTCCGCTCATTTGGAAGCGCCCGGTTACGATGGCAGTGTCTCCGTGCACCCGCACGATCATGTCCTGCACCATGTAATGCAACGTATCGAAGCTCTGCCAATAGGCCAGAAATTCTGTTTTGCTCTGCGCCTGGCCCTCAAACGTGACTAGCACAAACTCATCTGCCAACACCGCATTCAGCGTGTTGAAGTCACCGCTGGGCAAAGCTTGCACGCGCACCAGTTGTTCCAGGGCTATGAGTCTTGACTTAATTTCAGAGTCATACGCACTTTGAGCAGGCGCCTGCGAGAACGCCAGACCCAGAGTCACTGTAATGAGAACAAACTTATTCATCTGATGTCTCTGCAAGGAGTCATCGGCAATGGGCCGCTTTCCTTTATCGGCGCTCCATTCCCCCGAAACGCCCGCGATCTGAGATGATCGAAAGCAACATTCCAAATTCCAGGAGAACGCATGGCCCGCCTCAGCCTGATCAGTCCAGATACTGCAGTGGCAGACGTGAAAGAGATTTACGAGAAGACCCTTCGCGGCAAGCCCGGAAACGCTCAGAAGGCCTTGGCCCACCGTCCAGAGATGCTAAAGAATTTCTTAGGTTTCTACGGGAGCGTAGGCAAGTCACTCGACCGCAAACTTTATGAACTCATCTATATTCGCGTGTCGCTGATCAACGGATGCCGGTACTGCACCCAGCACCATGTCACGTCTTCGAAACGCGTGGGCTTGACTCCCGAGGACTGGGCGGCGCTGAACGCAGGCGACTACTCCCGCTTTGACGACAAAGCGCGGACCGCTTTGACCTACGCCGAGAAACTAACCCGCGCCCCGCAGTCCATCACCGACACGGATTTCGCGCCCCTGCGCGGGCAATTTTCGGAACCAGAAATTGTCGATCTTCATTTGCTCACGGGATTGGCGAATCTCACCAACCGCTTCACCGATCCGCTAGGCCTGGAGTTGGAGTTCCCCCAACAAAATATCTAAGAAACGGATGGTACGCCGCCCGCAGATGTATGTTTCGGCATTGTCGTAAAAGAATTTCTAGCTCTAGCTAAACTCCAGACCGGTTTGGCTAGAAGCTAGCAGCTTCTGTTTCTAAAGAATCTGCCGCGTATCCCCTACACGCTTCGTAACTCGCTCCCGATCAAGATATTCCAGCAGCGGGATCGCGTACTTGCGGCTCACTCCCGTCAACTCCTTGAAGGTCGCCACGTCGATGGTCGCGGACTTAGTCTTGTGGGCTGCAACGCGTTTGCGCAGTTCCTCAAGCGCGCTTCGATGAAAAACCAGTTCATCGGAAACTTTAGTCAGCACTTTGTCCCGAAGCAGAAGAGTCACGATTTTCTGTGCGCGTACTTTGTCGATCTTCAGCCCGCCAAGGACCTCATTCAGCGCCGGTACCTTTAATCCCGCGGCAGCAAAAGCTTCGTCGATTTTTTTCTTGGACTCGGCTTCCTCGTCTTTCATGACGACACCGCGTCCTGCCAGACTCACCAGATCCCCTGAAACCGCAAGTTTTATTTCCTGCACCAGTTGCTGCAGGATCGCCGCGAATGCAACCTGCCCCGCCCCGGTTTGCGCTCTCAGTTCTTCCTTATTGATTCCGCTGACCAGCGGATTGGTACGATGAAATTCGTCCAGTACGCCAACCACCTGCTTCTTCATCCCCTCCCATGCGCCCGAACTCAGCAACGCGTCCCCGACCCGAATCACCTGGCGAGTTCGCACCGCGCCTGCGATTGCGGACTCAATTACTCCTCTTCTCCAACCCGACTCCTTCTCCAGATCGGTGACTGTGACGCCGTGAAAAGAACGCCGCGCGATCCGCGCCAGAAGCTTTGCGGCACGATCTGTCCCCGCAAAAACTTCGAGATTTTTATCCGGCAGGAATTTCCGCGACATCGGCGCCGCATCCAATACCACGCCTCCGCCGATCGTGATCACGGGCGAAAACTGCCGGATGATAAAGCGGTCGCCCGGCAACAGAAGCGCAGCCGCACCCAGCTTAAGCCGCGCCAGTACCTCCGCGCCCCGCCCAACCTCTTTGCTCTCATGCAGCACGACTTGGGCGACAGTTTCCATGGTGTTGCAATGAAAATGCACCCGGGATTGGTGTTTCAACGAGCGCGGCGCAGAAGCCAGCAACCGAATTTTTACATCGATCACATTCGTTGCGGCGAAAGTATCGGGAGGAGCCAGCATCATGCCTCGCGCCAGGCCGGCGGTACTGACGCCCGCCAGATTCACCGCGGTCCGTTGCCCCGCGACGGCTTTGTCTGCGTCATGGCCGTGCACCTGCACACCGCGTACTCGCACTCGATCTCCCCCAGGGAAGACCTGCAGTTCTTCTTCTCTGCGAATCGTGCCCGAGATTAAGGTTCCCGTCACGACTGTGCCGAAGCCCTTCATCGCGAACACGCGATCGATCGGCAGGCGCGCGAGAGCCTCAGAATCCCTGGCCTGAACGTCCGCTACGGCCAAGGCAATCGCTCTCTTGAGTTCGTCGAGCCCTGCCCCCGTCAGCGAACTCACGGCCGCAATGGGTGCCTTGGGCGCTTCGAGAAAAGTTCCCCGCAGGAACTCCTCCACCTCAAGCCTCACTACATCCAGAGTCTCCGGATCGACCGCATCCGATTTAGTCAGAACCGTAATTCCACGACTCACGCCGAGCAGTTGCAAGATGTCAAAGTGCTCGCGAGTCTGCGGCTTGATGGATTCATCCGCCGCAATGACGAATAAAACCAGATCAATTCCGCCCACTCCCGCCAGCATGTTGCGCACGAAACGCTCGTGTCCGGGCACATCCACGAAACCAAGATGTAGGGTCCCTCCATCCGCGGCAGGCAGGTCCATGTGGGCGAAACCCAGGTCGATGGTGATGCCGCGCCGCTTCTCCTCCTCGAGCCGGTCGGCGTCGATCCCCGTCAAGGCCTTCACCAGCGCCGTTTTGCCGTGGTCAATGTGTCCGGCTGTGCCCACCACAATGGATTTCATCTCCAGAAATCCTAGCAGGAGAGCCTGTCCGCGACTGCACCAGCTTTGCAGCAGCCCCTATCCCAGGAGCACCCCAAAATGCGACAATAGAAGTTCCTTCCCATGCCTACTTCCTTGACTCCTGCCATTTCCCCGGAGACGATCCGGCAGCACGGGCTTACTGCTGACGAGTACGAAAAGATCAAAAAGCTGCTGGGCGAACGTGAGCCTACCCTGACCGAACTCGGCATTTTCAGCGTGATGTGGAGCGAGCATTGCTCTTACAAATCTTCGCGTGTGCATTTGAAACGCCTGCCCACCCGCAGCAAGTTGGTGCTGCAAGGGCCGGGCGAAAATGCCGGCATCATCGATATTGGCGAGGGCTGGGCTTGCGCCTTCAAGATTGAGTCGCATAATCATCCCTCATTCATTGAGCCCTTCCAGGGAGCCACCACCGGGGTCGGTGGAATTCTGCGGGATATCTTCACCATGGGCGCAAGGCCCGTTGCAGTCATGGATTCTCTGCGATTCGGTCCGATCAAAGCGCAGGCAAACGAGCCATCCGCGTCCCAGCACGACATTCACAGGAATCATTCCATCCTCGAAGGCGTGGTCAGCGGCGTCGCCTCCTATGGGAACTGCTTCGGTGTGCCCAATCTCGGCGGAGAGACCAAGTTCGAGCCCTGCTACTCGGGCAATCCTCTCGTGAATGCGTTCGCTCTCGGCCTAGTACGCAAGAATGAAATCTTCTACGCCCGTGCGGCCGGAGAAGGCAATCCCGTCATCTACGTGGGCGCCAAGACCGGGCGCGACGGCATTCACGGCGCCACGATGGCGAGCGAGGAGTTCAGCGAGGCTTCGGAAGCGAAGCGTCCGAACGTCCAGGTCGGCGATCCTTTCCTGGAGAAACTCCTGCTGGAAGCCTGCCTCGAAGCCATGCAGACGGGAGCCATTATTGGCATTCAGGACATGGGTGCCGCCGGACTGACCTGCTCCACCTGCGAGATGGGCGGCCGCGGCGGTGTGGGCATCGAAATCGAACTTGATCGCGTCCCCCAGCGCGAAACTGGGATGACTCCTTACGAGATCATGCTGAGCGAATCGCAGGAGCGCATGCTCCTGGTCGCGCAGAAAGGCCGAGAAGAGGAAGTCTTCCGCGTCTTCGAGAAATGGGGACTCGATG
>QHVR01000702.1 GCA_003223595.1 Acidobacteriota bacterium | reverse complement strand
CGAAATACACGGATCGCATGGGCTCAGGCTGTGGTGGAGAACGACTAGGTCAGGAGATGGGCAAGTGCGCTAACACGGCTGCACGCCATCAGCGACTTCGCTGGGACCGGCCACTCAGCTGGCCGCGAAGTGATTCCATGATGCAACGGAAGCGATGCAGACGTCCAATTCAAAGAATTGATTGGAGCTATGAAGTATCGCCATCAACCGTTAGTAATCTGCATCTGACGCAAGGATGCCTCGGAGACAGCGCGAGGCTCGACTGAAGTTTCCGAGGTAGCTGGGCTCTGAAGAATGCAGTGTGCGAATTCTATGCGCAGTTCGACTGCGCCGCTGCCGTGCCCGTTGCTCGGGGCGGCATCTTTGCCCCAATGGAATAGACTTCGCAGCTGGTGGGGCCTAGCTGGCGTTCCACG
>QHVR01000701.1 GCA_003223595.1 Acidobacteriota bacterium | reverse complement strand
GTACGGTAGCACGTGACAACCGTGTAGGCCAGTACGGTAAATCCTGTATTTAGTCGGAAGTTCATAGGGCGTTCCCGATTTGGAATGGCCCAGTGCTGTACTTGTACACCCAGCCGAATTGCCCAGATGGTCCCTGCTGTGAGAACATCGTCCGTTGCGCGGTGGCAAGCCACCGTCACCAGAAAAGGACAATCATGTATCAGAAACGCCCCGGAGTTTTCATGGCCGACTGGTGGGATGCAGACGGCGGCCGCCATCGGAAACAGTTCAAGACGGCCTCAGCAGCACGTGAACATGAGCACCGCGAGACGGCTCTGGCGCATGCCGAGCGCGCCAGCCGGGAGATGAAACTGGCTGCCCGCAGCGGCAGCAGTAGACGCTCGCCGTCACCGCGCCGGGAGGAGAGCCCGATTGAGCCGGCCAAAGGGAAACTGGGCGTTATGATCCCCGGAATGGGGGCGGTCGCCACAACCTTTGTTGCCGGAGTGGAAGCCGTACGGAAGGGCCTGGCCAAGCCAATTGGCTCGCTCACTCAGATGGGGACTGTTCGTTTGGGAAAGCGCACCGACAGCCGTTCGCCGAAAGTAAAGGAGTTCGTTCCTCTGGCAGCGCTGGATGACCTGGTCTTCACCGGCTGGGACATCTTCGAGGACAACATGTACGAGGCGGCCACCAAGGCGGGTGTTCTGGATTACCGCCTGGTGGAGCAACTGAAGCCTTTCCTGTCCTCGATTAAGCCGCGGCCTGCGGTGTTCGACCACAATTACGTGAAAAAGATCGACGGCCCAAACGTAAAAAAAGGTAAGACCAAGATGGACCTGGCAGAGCAACTGCGCCAGGATATTCGCGATTTCAAGAAATCGAGCGGGGCGAGCCGGCTGATCACGATGTGGTGCGGGTCCAGAAGCACACCAGTCCCTGAAGGCGTTCGAGAAGGGCCTGCGCGAGAACGACGAAATGATCGCGCCCTCCATGATGTATGCGTACGCGTCGCTGATGGAAGGCGTTCCGTTCGCGAATGGAGCGCCCAACTTGACAGTCGATCTTCCGGTCATGCTGGAATTGTCGCGGAAGAACGAGGCTCCGATCTGCGGGAAAGACTTCAAAACCGGTCAGACTTTGATGAAGACAGTACTCGCGCCGGCCTTTAAGGCGCGCTTGCTGGGGCTGAGTGGCTGGTACTCCACGAACATTCTGGGCAATCGCGACGGCGAAGTGCTGGACGATCCCGGGTCGTTCAAGACCAAAGAAGAGTCGAAGCTCGGAGTCCTGGAGCACATTCTGCAGCCCGGGTTGTATCCCGAACTGTACGGGAATATGTACCACAAGGTTCGTATCAACTATTACCCGCCGCGTGGCGATAACAAAGAAGGATGGGACAACATCGACATCTTCGGATGGCTGGGGTATCCGATGCAGATCAAGGTGGATTTCCTATGCCGGGACTCGATCCTTGCGGCCCCGATTGTGCTGGATTTGGTGCTGTTTCTGGACCTGGCAAAACGCTGTGAAGATCTGCGTGGGCTGGGCATTCAGGAGTGGCTGAGCTTTTACTTTAAGTCTCCCATGACAGTGCCCGGGCTTTATCCGGAGCATGACCTGTTTATCCAGTTGATGAAACTGAAGAACACGCTACGCCACCTCAGGGGCGAAGAGTTGATCACCCACTTGGGACTCGAGTACTACGACTAGCGTCAGGAGCGCGCCGCCGCTACACTCGATGTCTATGATCAGGATGAGGTGAGCATCGATGAAAACGATGCCTGCGGGAGAGTTCAAAGCGCACTGCTTGCAGCTCTTGGATCAGGTGCGAAAAACTCGAACACCCCTCGTGATAACCAAACGTGGGAAACCCGTCGCCAAGTTGGTTCCTCCGGATGAACCTGCTGCGCGAGTGTTTGACAGTCTCAAGGGCAAGATCGAAATCCTGGGCGACATCGTATCTCCCATAACTCCGTTAGAACACTGGTGGAAGCCTTAAGTCCGTCCGCCGCGCTGCTACCACAACGTTTTCAGTAGAGAGCTCCGGCGGATATTCTCGTCGCGTGTAACCAGCGTCAGGCCTTCGGCGCGCGCCGTACCGCCGATGATTCGGTCCGCGGGATCTCGTGGAAAGTCGTCGGAGAACTGAGCTGCAAGGGCAGCAATCTCCGGGGTGATGGGCCGAATAACTACCCCTTCGAGCAGCAATTTGAGCGAGGCTTCAACACTTCCGTGCCCCACGATTCTGCCGCGGGCCAACAGAGAGGCCAGTTCCCAGATGGTGATGGCCGAGATTGCAACGCCATCCTGACGACGAGCGCGGCGGATGGCCGACGCTGCCGCGCGGGAAAGGAACTTCGAATCGTCTACTGCCCAGAACAGAACATGGGTGTCCAGAAGGATCAACGTGTGGACTCCCAAGCCTCAGGTGGCTCAATGGGAGATTCGATGTCGCCAACTACCCGAAAGACGCCCTTCAGCCGGCCAATGAAGTCGTCCACGTCATCTTCCACGGGGACCAACTTGGCGACGGGCTTGCCACGCTTTGTAATCAGCAATGGCCGCTTGGTGGCCCGTACATCGTCCATTAAGCTGAGGCACTTGGCTTTGAATGCGCCGGCAGCAATTTTCTTCATGGACACATTCTAGCATACATGGTCACATACAAATGACCACCTATTCACCCCTTTTTCTCACGCTTGTACTCGTCGAATCTCTCCAGGAACCGATCGATATCTTTCTTCTGCAGGTAGTACGGCGTAGAGAGCCGCAGCTTGTGGGGATCGCCGCCACGGATGCGGATCTTGTGCGTCTTCCAGAGCCAGTTCTCGAGATCTCCGCGCTGCACCGGGGGAACGTTCACGCTGACAATGCCGCAG
>QHVR01000700.1 GCA_003223595.1 Acidobacteriota bacterium | reverse complement strand
GCACGCGCAAGCAAGAGCCGCGTCACCCCGAGCGAGGAGTAGTTTTCGCAGACAGACTGTAGATTGCGGTACATCGCCCGATTACTGCTTGCACCACACGGAAGAAGGGCGAGACCGAGCGAGTCCAAATCGATCGCCGCATGGGTGATACCCTTCAATGCAAGGATGTCCGACGCTTCACCCAGCGCACTCGTCTTGCCTGCCCCCATCGTGCCCGTAATGATAAGCAAGGAGTCCATGGGCCCCATGATAATCAAGGAGGTCCGCTGGTTGGCGAAACATCGCCATTGCGCTCAAAATGCCTGTAGCAAAGTTTTCACGCTCTCGTCTGGTAAACATTTGCGCAGAGCGCCACGGGCTTACCTTGCGGGCGTATTCAGGAGCATTTTCTTGAGCAAAGCAATCTGGCCGGCGTGATAGACCGCATGCTGCGTTGTGCTCTGGAAGAGCCGGTAGAAAGTGTAGGTCCTACCGGGCACAATGGCGTCGAGCCGCTCGTCACTGAAAGCTTTGATTGTTTCAATCAACTTCAAATGCTGCGAGAAGAATGAGTCCACAGTCCGATTCCAGGCGATATCACCAGTGTCGGTTATCGCAGGCCAGTCCAGTTCCGGCGGCATGGCTGGCCACGCGGGAATAGGAACTCCCGCCACCGCGCCGACCGCAAAGTTGACCCAGGCCTCTACGTGGCGAAGCAATTCCCAAATGGAGTGGGCATTCGGAATAGGATGCGCCTGGGCCTGTATTGTGCACGTCCGTGAGAATGTGTCGCAGCGAATCTCCATACCATGCTTCTCCGCTGATGGTTGAGGCCAACTGGTAAGCGATGCGATTGCATTCAGTCGTCATACTAGGTCTCGCTGGCGGTGATGTATCCCGTGTAGTTTACCCTGTTGCAAAATCACCGTTACGCTCACCCGCGTAGAATCAGCCGATGAACAGGCCACCGTTGTGGATGTCGCTGTTCGAGGGAACGGCGCAAATGTCGCCAGCGCAAACGGAAGCCTTTCCGCACAGCAGGAAACCTTTAGCTGAAACACGGTGCCCAGCTTGGGTTTGAGCGGATCGACTACGCTCCCTTCGATTTCCCTCCGAGGCTGAATCCGAATAGAATTGCACAGCCAATCTAAACCCTGCTGTTGGAAGCATTCCGATCGGAGTTGTCGCTTGGGAGTCAGTGATCCAGAGGTTCAGAAGAAAGTATTTGGGCCCAGATGGCAGCACGAACTTGCAAAGCAAGCCTGGCCATTGTGGAAACGACTCATTCATCGCCTGCAGCATTGTCCCATTTGCAGATCGCAGACGGCGCCTCGGGCCCGAAGAGTTCAATGAACGAATCACGCGGCAGTACTCGCTGAAACCGCTCAAATCTGCTAACCGCTGCATCAGTTGCCGTGCCCTGCGCGAAATTGCGCAATTCAGCTTTATAATTCTGGATTCCATCTCCTTTAAGAAGGGCTCCCTTTGGCACTCGATGAACATATTTATGATTTGCGCCGCGAGAAACTGAAGCAGATTGAGGCTCTCGGCCAGCCAATACGAGTTCACCCACACGCTCGATCAAATTCTTTGTGACTACTCTGCCAAAGGCGCTGAGGAGCTTGAGCAGTCGCGCGTCAACGTGCGCGTGGCCGGGCGCATCATGGCGATCCGCCTTATGGGCAAGGCCGGATTTGCTCATCTGCAGCAGGGCGGGCAGAAGCTGCAGATTTACGTCAAGAAGGATGCGGTTGGCGAAAAGGGATTCGAACTCTACAAGTTGCTCGATCTCGGGGACCACATCGGCGTGAGCGGTTATCTATTTCGCACGCGCACCGGAGAACTCACGGTTCACGTCGAGGAAATGACATTTCTCAGCAAAGATCTGCTGCCGCTGCCGGAAAAATGGCATGGGCTGACCGACGTGGAGTTGCGTTATCGCCAGCGCTATGTCGATCTGGTGATGAATCCGGAAGTGCGCGAAGTGTTTCTGAAGCGCACGAAAATGATCCAGTCGATGCGCCAGACGTTCGACTCGCATGGATTCATGGAAGTCGAGACGCCGATGATGCAGCCCATTGCAGGGGGTGCTGTTGCCCGCCCGTTCGTGACGCATCACAACACGCTGGACATGGATCTGTATCTGCGCATTGCTCCTGAGTTGTATCTGAAGCGCCTGGTCGTGGGCGGATTCGATCGCGTGTACGAGATCAATCGCAACTTCCGCAATGAAGGGCTGGGCTGGCGATGGAATCCGGAGTTCACCATGCTCGAGGCCTATCAGGCCTATACCAACTATGAAGGCATCATGAACCTGACGCAGGAGTCCATCACCGAAGCGGCGAAAGCCGTAAACGGCAGCGCGAAATCGAAGTGGACGCGCCAGGAAGACGGCAAGGACATCATCGAAGAACTGGACTGGTCAAACTGGCAGCGCCTGACCATGCGCGAGGCCATCATTAAGTTTTGGCCCAGCCAGGCCGGCGCCAAGCCGGAGATGAATGAATTCGCGAGCGCAGA
>QHVR01000050.1:455-14014 GCA_003223595.1 Acidobacteriota bacterium | reverse complement strand
TCGGCGATCACCGTGGTCCGGGACAACGGCCGGGTGATGCCGCTGAAAGCGAAGGGAACCGGCCCGGCGGCGCTTCCGTATATGTCGAAAGAGGAGATACATAACGACGTGCTGGTAGTGCTGTTTTCCGACGACGTACGCACGGACTCGGGACGCGCGTTCGCACGAGAATTTCATAGCCGGATTCCGGATGCACGCATACTGTACGTCGATCCGCGGATTGCTGCCGGCATGAGCGAAGAAGTCTTGAAAGCAGTGGATGCGGCACAGACGGTGTTAGCTGGTGTGTATGTGGTACCAAATCCCGGCAAAGCTGGAAACTTAACCGCTATGGGCGATGCGACGGGAACCCTGCTGCAGCAGTTGTTGGATCGCGCGGCACAGAAGACAGCGGTGGTGGCGGTGGGGAATCCATATCTGGCCAGCGATTTTCCAAAAATCGAGAATTACGTTTGGGCGGTGAAGGCCCTATTTGGGGAGATTCCCATTGGGGGCCATTTACCGGTCACGATCCCCAACATTGCGCAACGCGGAACGGGAATGGAGCGTCCGGTAGCGAAGGGAGGACCTATTCATGCGCAAAAATGATTTTTGGATTTGCCGTTTGCTTGCGCTGTTGAGCATGGCGGCCGTGCTGACTGCGAGTGGTTGCAGCGTGAACGTGAAAAAAGAAAAAAGCGGAGAGGATAAAGACGTGGATATCAGGACTCCACTGGGAGGCATTCACGTCAGCAAGGGCGCCAATCCGGACGATGTGGGAGTACCGGTTTATCCCGGCGCTCACCTCAGAGAGAAGGATTCGGATGGCAGTGACAAGAGCGCGAACGTGAATATTTCGGGATTCGGCTTTGGGTTGAAGGTGGTCGCGCTAGAGTATGAATCGAGCGACTCTCCAGAAAAAGTTGTTTCGTACTATAAAGACCAGCTAAAGAGGTACGGGAACGTGCTGGTATGCCATACCGGCCATCTGAATCTAAACACGCGTCCAGCGCATGGAGACGGGGAATCGCATGAACTCACCTGCGAAGGTCCCAGTGGGAACAACATCGAGTTGAAAGTCGGTACCAAGGAGAACCAGCGCATTGTGGCGGTCGAGCCGCAAGGCAGTGGATCTAAGTTTTCGCTGGTGTACGTGCGCACGCACGGCAAAGACGCCGACATTTAGCATCTAGCGATTGGAGAACATTTTATGTTGCGAGCTGTCGTTCTCACTTTTTTCCTGAGCGTGGCCACTGTTCTGGCGGGAGTCGCGCAGGACGCGGATTCTCAGAACAAGAATCTGGACATCCGCAGCCCTATGGGGGATTTGCACCTGGGGGCCGATGCGGATGCGAAGAAAATTGGTGTGCCGCTCTATCCCGGGGCGCGGCTCAAGACTCATGATTCGGATTCGGATCAGGCCAACCTGAGCGTGCTGACGGAAGCATTTGGCATGAAGCTGGTAGTCGCCAACTATGTTTCCGATGACGATCCCGCGAGGATTGTCGCGTTCTATCGCAACAAGCTGAAGAAGTACGGGAAAGTTTTGGAGTGCCATTCGGACAAGCATGGCGGGGATGTATCGGTTCAGGACGATAAGCGGGCGGATAAAGAGCTGAAGTGCGAACACGATTCGGGGCCGGTTACTGAATTGAAAGTTGGGAGTGAGGAGAACCAGCACTTGGTTGCGGTGGAGGCGCGCGAGGGTGGCAGGGGAACGGAGTTCGCGCTGGTGTATGTGCATACTCGGGGGAAGATGGGGGATATCTAGGCCGGGTAGACGCCTGGGACGAAAGCTAGTCGAGCTTCGCTCGACTGGGCGGACCAATGGATCCGCCCCTACGTGTGCTGGCTTTGGGGTGCGATAATTTCCTTGGGACGACCTTCTGTCCCGCATCATGGAACATTCCTGTTACAAGTGCGATTACGTTATTGAAGAGGGGCGACCGTTTTGCCCGCATTGCAGGGCGCCGCAGATCCGGGTATTGATCGCTGAAACGGATCGGCCGGTGGCGGCGCTTCATTCCGACATCGCTCCCACTCCTTCCGATGCCGGGCTGCCTGCATCGCAAACCGTCCCGGTTCTCGCGGTTCCTATGCAATGGTCGCAGGCACTGAAGCCGTGCACGCTGGCGGCCGTGGTCACGTCGCTGTTGATGCTGGTGGGACTGAATCCTTTTGTCGGGATGCTGATGGTGGGTTTTCTGGCCGTTGTGTTTTACCGGCTCGGCAATCCGGAAGCATCCATACGTCCCGGGGCGGGAGCGCGACTGGGGGCGCTGAGCGGCCTGATCTGCTTCGCGCTGGCTTCGATCGTGGAGGCTGTGGCGGTGCTGGGACTGCATAAGGGTGCCGAGATCCGACAGGCGCTGCTCACCACCATCAATCAAGCAGCCTCTCGCACCAGTGATCCGCAAGCCCTCGCCATGTTCGAACGTTTCAAGTCTCCGCAGGGTCTCGAGGCGCTGATGATTTTCGGTATTCTGTTTGGCTTGGTGGCAGGCGTCCTGCTGGCGGCAGTAACTGGAGCGCTCGGCGGAACGGTTTTACGGCCCCGGCGCAAGCCCTAGGTTCCTTTATCCTGACAGTTCATTGTGTTGCCCTGTGTCCTCTGTGGTCGAAGCTCCTCACCACAGGGGACACAGAGGGCACAGGGTAGAACTGCGACGCGCTTGCAGGGTTGTAGGGAGGCGCGTATGATCCACCGTTTGCCATTTTTCCGATGACTACACCTGCCCGCGGTTCGCTGCTCGGGATTGAGCATCTCGAGACCAAAGAAATTCTGCGCCTGTTGCAGTTGGCGCGCCGCATGAATCCGCAGAAAGCGCGGCCGCTACTGCGCGGCAAACGAATCGTACTTCTTTTCTACGAAGCTTCCACGCGGACCCGCACCTCGTTCGAATTCGCAGCCAAGGCTCTGGGAGCGACCACCACGTTGGTTCTGTCCTCGGGGTCGAGCATCGAAAAAGGCGAGTCGATCATCGATACCGGGAACACCTTGCGCGCGGTTGGAGCCGACTGCATTGTCATGCGGCATCCCGCGGCCGGGGCGCCGCATTTCATGGCGAAGCATCTCGATATTCCCATCGTGAATGCCGGAGATGGAATGCACGAGCATCCTTCGCAGGCGCTGCTCGACGCGGTGACGATCCTGAAGCACAAGAAATCGCTGAAGGGGCTGCAGGCCACGATCATTGGCGACATCTTTCATAGCCGGGTGGCGCGGAGTGCGTGCCACCTGCTGACCAGGATGGGCGTGAAGATGACCCTGTGCGGTCCTCCCGAGTTGGTGCCGGACGTGGCAGCGACGCTTATGCCGGGACTCCGGCTGACGCGGCACATCGAAGAAGCCTTGCGTGGAACCGACGTGATCATGCTGCTGCGGGTGCAGAGCGAGCGCTTGGCTGGTTTGAAGATTCAGTTGCAGGACTACATTGCGCGCTATCAGATGACGGCGGCGCGGCTGAAGCTGGCGAAGCGCGACGCCATCGTGATGCATCCAGGACCGATTATTCGGGGATTGGAGTTGACGGCAGAGGTGGCCGATTGTCCGCAGTCGGTCATTGTGGACGAGGTGAGAAATGGAGTGCCGACGCGCATGGCGATCCTGGCACGGGCACTGGGCCGCGCGTGAGAGCAACTTCAACTCCGCGGATTACACAGATGAACGCGGATTTAAAAAACATTTATTAGCAGGTCGGCGGGTTTTGAATCTGCGGAGAATAAGTAACTCGTGAGCCGCCCGTCGGGATTGGAGGCAAGGTGAGGACGTTCACTTCCATTCCGCGGATGTATGCGGATCAACACGGATTGAAACATGCAGAGCTGACTGAGATTCTTATTGGCACTTTCTTCGCGGTCTATAACGAACTTGGGCACGGCTTTCTAGAATCTGTGTATGAGCAGGCATTCTCAGTGGTTCTCGCGGAGAAAGGTATTTTCTTTCAAAGGCAGATCGCGGTTCCGGTCTGGTTTCATAGCCACCAAATTGGGGAGTTCAGGGCCGATTTGTTGGTTGAGTCCAAAGTTCTGATTGAACTAAAAACTGGCCGCGACATTGACCTGGCGTGGGAAAAGCAAATCCTGAACTATCTCCGCGCGACCGATGTCGAAGTAGGCTTGCTGTTCAACTTCGGACCAACAGCACAGTTCCGGCGCTATGCGTTCGAGAATGCAAGGAAGAATCCGCGAAATCCGCGGGAATCTGCGGAGAAGAAGTTGGCCGGGAGTTGCGGATGAAGAGCAAGAGTTTACTGATCAAAGGCGGGCACGTCATCGATCCGGCGGCTAAGATTGATGCGGCCATGGACGTGCTGCTGCGCGACGGGCGGGTGGCGGAGATCGCTGCGCCTAACAAAATTCGCGCGAGCGCCGAGGAGAAGTTTGATGCTCGGGGATTGATCGTGGCGCCGGGGTTCATCGATCTTCATGTCCACCTGCGCGAGCCGGGACAGGGTTACAAAGAGACGATTGCTACGGGTACAGCGGCCGCAGCGGCGGGGGGATTCACATCGGTGTGCACCATGCCGAATACAGCCCCCGTTGTGGATACGGCGGACTGGGTGAACTGGCTGCGCAGTCCCGAACGTGGAGCTGTGGTGAACGTTTTTCCGATTGCCGCGGCGACGCGCGCGAGCCAGGGACAGAGTCTTACCGATTTCAGCGCACTGCAGCAGGCAGGAGCGGTTGCGGTCACCGACGACGGGAAACCAATTCTGAATGACGACACGATGCGGGCGGCACTGCAATTGGGAGCCGAACTGAATCTGGCGGTGGTGCAGCATGCGGAAGACACGCGGCTGACCGAGGGCTGCTCGATGCATTTCGGGGCGACCAGTTTTCGCCTGGGACTGCGGGGCATGTCAGGAGCGGCCGAGGCGGGAATCGTGGAGCGGGATGTCACGCTGGCGCAGCAGATTCAGAACTCGCGGTTGCACGTCGCGCATCTATCGACGGCGGATGCGTTGAAGGCGGTGCGCCGCGGGAAACGCGCCAAGGCACGCGTCACGTGCGAGGTGACACCGCATCACTTCACCTTATTGGACGAGAATGTGGGAGAGTACAACACGCACTTCAAGATGAATCCGCCACTTCGTTCTATAGCAGACCGCGAAGCGATCGTAGCGGCACTGAGTGACGGAACGGTGGACGCGATTGCCACCGACCACGCTCCGCATGCGGCGCATGAAAAGCAGGTGGAGTTCGAGCGCGCGGCCTTCGGCATCACCGGGCTGGAGACGGCGCTGGCGCTGGCCATCTCGCAACTGCATCGCGAGCACAAAATTCCATTGACGCGCATCGTCGAGCTGTTCACCTCAGGTCCGGCGCGCGTGTTCGATCTGAAACAGCGCGGGTCGCTGGCCCGAGGCAGCTTTGGCGATGTGACGATCTTCGATCCCAAGAAGCGCTGGAGATTTGAGGCGGCGAGATCGCGATCGCTTTCCCGCAATACTCCGTTTGACGGATGGCAGTTCACGGGAAAAGTTATGGCGACGATCGTGGGCGGAAAGATCGTGTATCTCGCGGACTGAGGGCGATCAGCTCTTGCGTTTGTAGTGAATCGGCCAGTTGACCTGCCAGGTTTTGCCGCCATCGCGGGAGGCTTCCCAGCTCCAGTCGAATTCGCCGGCGGAAATATTCTTCCAGACCATGCGCTGTAAGACCTTGCTGCCATCCGGGCGAATGCCTTCACGCTGCAGAATCATCTGGCCGTCCTTGAACTCTCCAATGAAATCCAGATAGCCGCCTTCGTTGTCGACCCAGGTTTGCTTCCATTTTCCGGCGCGGGCGTCGAAGACGGAAACGCTGGTGCCGCGCATCGGCATGCTATTGGCTCCGGAGAAATTTTCCTGAACGACGCAGCCGTCCATAATGCGCCGGATCGAATTTGTGCCATGACCGATCTCTCCGGCTTTCTCGCCGGGCCAGGTGAGGTCCCATTCCCCGACCCAAAACTCGAATTGCTTCTGCTGCGGAAGCGTGCAGGGATTGGCCGGGCTGGACTGCGCGTGGGCGAGGGATGAGGCGCATCTGGGTCATGATCTTCAGACGCGCGTTTCGGGAAAAAGTTAGTGCATTGTTTCGTTCCGCAGTTTTCTGGTACATCTAGCTGCTTGACTTTACACATCATCGCATTCCTGTTCTTCGCGGGGATGCTGGGCGCAGCCCTGAACTCGGTGGCGGGCGGAGGAAGCTTTATCGCTTTCCCGGCACTGTTGTTCGCGGGAGTGCCGCCGATTCCGGCCAATGCCACCAACGCGATTGCGCTGTGGACGGGAGCGGCGGCCAGCGGAGGAGCGTACCGCAAACGGCTGGGCGTGCCGCGCAGAGTCATGATTCCGCTGTTAAGCGCCAGCCTGGTTGGAGGATTGGCAGGAGCATATCTGCTGCTGAAGACTCCTGCGCATACATTCATGCGAGTGTTGCCGTGGCTCACGCTGGGGGCCACACTGCTGTTTGCATTCGGGAAAAAGCTGGCGGGGGGACGGCGCTCTGTCATTGAGCACGAAAGCACCGTCCCGGCCCTGGCCGGTGCGACTTTGTTTCAGCTGGGAGTGGCGGTGTACGGCGGATATTTCGGCGGAGGCATGGGGATTGTCATGCTGGCAATGCTGGCGGCCCTGGGGATGACGGATATCCATGCCATGAACGCATTGAAGAGCGTGATGGGATTCGTCATCAATGGGGTGGCCGTGATTACCTTCATCCTGGCGGGAGCGGTGTATTGGAGGGAGGGGGCGGTGATGATCGCAGGCGCCATCGCTGGAGGATTCTTAGGCGCGCACTATGCCATGAAAATGCCGCAGGCGTGGATCCGGTATTTCGTGGTGCTGGTGGGCGCGGGAATGACGGCGTATTTCTTTTTGAGATCTTATTGAGGGGTCAGGGCGGGCAAAAGGCGTCGGGATCTGGTTCATTCTCCGGCGGCGCGCGAAAAGAGTGTCCGCAACATTCTTTCGCCCCTCTGGGGATTAAGCTGTTTGCACCTGTGCACCCACGGCTTGCGCCGTGGGCTGCGTTCTTGCGCCGCTTCGCGGCGGGGACGGAATGATCACCCGCTCACTGCAACGGGACTGAGATGTGCTCGTGGACGATGAGCCACTTGCCGTCTTCGTTTTCGAAGACCGCGGTCCACCGGAAGTTGCCCATGCTGACTTTCCCGGCTTTGTCGGTCATCTGTTCGGCGACGGTGGACGTGGCCCAGACGAGATCGCCATGGGGATGGATGGCCGCGTCATCGTTCACCGTGAACTTCGCGCTTTTATAGCCTGAGAGTACCCCGCGGGCACCCTTCTGATATTCATCCCAGCTGCTGTATTTCAGCGGGACGATATCGAAGAAGGTGTTCGGGCCCGTTGCGTAGAACTTTGCCGAATTGGAGGGATCGAGGGTAGCCCAACCATCCCAGATCTTCTGCAGATAGGCTTTGTCGGGAGCGGGACCTGCAGCCGACTTCTTCATTGCAGACTTCTTGGTCTGAGCAGAACCGGACAGCACGAGAGCCAACGCGCAGAACAGCACGACAAAGAAACGCTTCATGTGAATTCCTCCGGAACTTCCGGGCGGAATTCTCGCACGAGCGAGCCAAAACTACAAAGCTTCGTATTGCACTGGTGAACGGATGTCAGGGCTCAGAAGCGGAACAGGTAACTGACTTTGACGAACAATTGGCGGCTGTCGTTGATGTACCCGCGGGCGGTGTTGGTCACGTATCCGGGAACGACGGTAGTTCCGGGAGTGGCGGGCACGACGTTCAAATTTTGCAGGTCGCTGTTGTAGCCGACGTAGATCGCGGTGCCGGGATGGACCAGGTAAGTGATCAGGAAATCGGCGTTGAATTGCCGGGAGGTGGACAGGTAGGTGTAAGGAGATCCGATGCCGGGCGTTCCTGCCAACAACGCGTTGTATTGCAGAATCACACGGGCGGAGAGCTGGGGCGTGAATTGCCAGTTCCACTTGCTGCGCAGGATGTGGTCATTGAAGATGCTGCGTCCGGCTCCGGGATTCTGCGATTGTTCGAACGTGTACGTACTCTGGCCGGGACGGAGGCGTTCGAACAGATACGTGTTCTCGATTTTCAGCGGCTTGATCGGTCGAACAACCAGGCTGGCCTGAGCAGTGTCCTCGCGCGCGAGGTATGGGTGCCCGTAAGGATTCACGGCGGGATTGAAGGAGCCGGGCAGAGCCACGAAATTGACTCCCTCGCCCCACATGTAGCTGGCGAGAATGGTGGCTTTCTTCAAGTATCCCGTCTGGAAGGTGGCTGCGCTGAAGTGCTCCTGATAGTCCTGATTGCCGAGCAGGGTGGAGCAGAATCCGTAAAAGCAGAAGTCTTGGGGGCGCAGACGCTCGCGCATACGTTCATAGGGACGGACGATTACGAGCGTCTGGCCTCGGCCTTGAACTGCGAAGTAGGGCAGGTAGTCGGTATCCAGACGGAGGCCGCTGTGGTCGAAATCGTACCGGACATTTAGCGACGGTCCCCAGTCGACGATCCAGCCGCGGCGAGGGCGGAAGCGGTAATCCAACTCCTGCGAGGTCTCGCGAATGTCCACGCGATTGATGAAACCCGGCATAGAGACAAAGCCGGGAGAGATGTCGCTGTAAGTTCCGTCGTAGGTGAAGTGCAGGCCATCGTGATGGAGCTGTAGTTTCTCGGCGGGTCCAGCGTAGTGATTGTTAGTGGTGTTGCCGAGATTGCCGGAACTGAAGGGATAGTAGTTGGCTTCGCAGTTGTTGGCAGAGTAGTTGGGGTTTGCGAAGTTCCCGAAAATGTTGCTGGAGCTGGTGACGGCCTGGCCATCGAGCGTCCAGTTGGGGGTGAACTTCAGGCGAGTGTCGACGCCGCTGACGCGGTTGTATTCGCCGGTGGTGGGGCATTCCCAATCCGTGTAGAGCGCGCCGACGCTGGACTGGCGGAAGATATCGCGGCTCACGCGAGCCACAGTGAAATACGAACGCAGGCCGGACAGCGGGTAGTAGGCAGGGATCGCTAAGCCTGGGCTTCGATCGTCGGCGGTCATCACGCCCAGCGAGTAGGGACCGTCTTTTCCGGTGAGACGAATTCCCGCCGATGGGTCGCCGATGTTGCGCGTGAAGAACAGGTCCATGGGCGTGCGGAAGAAATCTTCGTTCTCCAGAAAGAATGGACGTTTCTCGGGAAAGTAAACGGCATAGCGCTGATTGACGGTGATCTGCGGGTCCTCGGACTCGACTTGGCTGAAATCGGGGTTGGCGGTCAGGTCGAGCGTGAAATGGTCTTGAAAGACGAACTTCGCGTCCATGCCCGGCTGACCCTGAACAGTGGCTTTTTGAAAATATGGATTGCTGAAGTCGCGTGTATCGAGTGCACGGAAACCGCGCATAACACCGTAGGGGATGAGTTCGATGTCGCGGCCGGGTGAAATTCCTTCCAGACCGTAAAGCGTCGCAGCCTGACCGAGGCGGCCTTCAATCCTGTAAGAAACATGGGGCCAGAAAGCGTCTTCGGTGTTACGCGTGATACCGCGATAAAGGATGAGGCCCCACTGTTGCTGCCGATTGGCGGGAAAACGCAGGCTCTTGAAGGGAATGGCCATCCAAACCACAAAGCCGCGGCTGGTAACTTTTCCTTTCGAATCCCAGACGGTGTCAAACGAGGTATCGAAGTGACCTTGCGTCTGCTCCTGGCGCGAGGCTTCGGTCCAGATGGCATCCCATTGCACGCCCAGTGGGGTCGTCTGGAAAGCGTAGGCGCGGCGGCGGTCGTGAAAGGTGTCAAGAATGACTTCGACCTGATCGTCGTCGAAGATGTCCTCACGGCGGGACATGCGCGCGCGCACCTTCGTGGGATCATCGAAGCAAACGAAAACGACATACAGATTCTTCTGGTCATACCCGAGATAAGCGTCGGTGGGCTCGGTGACGGGGTCACCGTCGTGCGGATTGCGCTGGGTGAAACCTGTGACCTTCGCCATATGAAGAGCGGCGTCGCCTTGTGGCCGCATGGTGAGGAAATCGTCGAGGGATGGCGCACTTTCCAGCCGCGGGATGGAGAGCGACGGCGGGGCAACCTCCGGCCGGGGAGCGGGCCGAATCATCGGGTCCTCGATGGGAGGCTCGGGTTCCTGGGCTGAAGGCGGAGGGTACTGGGAAGAAGGCGGCACCTGTTGAGTTGGACGCTGGGGAGCGGTGCCGGGAGGAGTTGGATTTTGAGATGCGGGATCCTGCGCCGGTGACGATTGTGCGCCTTGTTGCGTGGTGGTGGATTCCGGCGACTGCGGCGCGAGCACGCCAAAAGCTCGAGGATGCGCTGCGGCGACCAGAGCACCCGACAGCAGGATGGTGAAACAGTAAGTTTTCCGGCCCAAGACCCGACGCAGACGCACGACTCCCCGCTTCTCCGCGCCCCCCAACGCGGGAATTGAGCAAGATACACTATCCCGCGAATGACGAAACAAAAAAAGAGTATTGGTAACGAAACGCCAAGGTAGCAGGAGTTATTTCTCTATACCAGCGTATTTTGTTCGGAATTGGGGATCCGACAGATGCCAACTTCCGAAGCCCGGGGTGTGTTTGAATCTGAGGGGAGCGTTCATTATTGGGGCGGCGGTTTATTTCAGTTTGCGGGGACAGGAGGGCGGAGGGGCTAAGTGGTACTGAAGAATCGGTTTCGGTTTGCCCGTAATACGGACACAGACACAACGAGACTAAAGATAGCAAGAGGTGAAGCCGACCATCGTAGAATGAACGACTTTAATTCATGGTAGGAGGACCTATTCGTACCGAAGCGCTACGATCGGATCGACGAGTGTCGCACGGCGAGCGGGGATATAGCATGCGAAGAGCGCGACCAGAATGAGAATGGCAGCAACCGCAACGAACGTCAGCGGATCGTGCGCTGACACGCCAAACAGGAGGTTGCTCATCAGCCGGGTCAATGCAAAAGCAGCAGCGATTCCGACGACCACCCCCATCAGCGCCAACTTCGTACCCTGCCTTAGAACGATTTTCAGCACGTCTCCCCCCTGCGCTCCGAGTGCCAAACGAATACCAATTTCGCGCTTGCGTTGCGATACCGTGTAAGACATCACGCCGTAGATACCTATAATTCCCAGCGTGAGCGCCATCGTCCCCGCAATGCCAAGCATTACCAATGTGAAGGAAGTCTGGGCAACTGATTTGTCGTAAACCTCCTGCATCGTCCGCACGGACGCCAGCGGCAGATCCGAATTCACAGACTGTATTGCCGCACGAACCTCCGTCAGAAAACTCTCCGTGCCAGCGCGTTCGCTGCGAATCACAAATGTCACTGTCCGTGTCGCCTGCGCCGCTCCCGTTCCAAAAAGATTTTCCATCAGCGGAGGCCAGTACACGATTTCCGGCGCTGGGTCCTGCACACCTTTTTCGCGAACGTCTTGGATCACGCCCACCACTTCGTGCCACGGCATCTTGGGAAACTCGCGCAGGCGCTTCCCGATAGCTGCCGACGGTGTCCCCCACATTTCGCGCGCCAGATTCTCGGAAACCATTACTACCGGCCGGAGTCCGTAGACATCACTCCATGTCATTTCGCGTCCTGCAATCAATCTTGTGCCGGCCGCGTGCAACAAACCGGGCGAGATATGCTTGTACAGCCGCAATGGCGGTATGGTGTTGTCGGCATAGACCTTGTCCTCGGCAAAGATCTCATCCCAATCCGAGTCGAAGCCCTCCATCGGCATTTCACTTACGAACCCGGCAGACTTCACTCCCTGAATCGCTGAAAGCTTCTCGAGGATTGCGTTTTGTGTTCGCGTTACCCGCTCCGACGCCGCAATCAGGGAATCGGGAATGGAAATTCGCAAAACCTGCAAGTGCTCCGGATCAGCGAACCCCGGATCGATCTTTCGCAATGCTGCGAATGTGCGAATCATCAGGCCGGCGCTCATCAAAAGCACGAGCGCCATCGCAACTTGACCAACCACCAGCAAATTCCGCGCGCGATGCCGCTCCCTGCTCACGCTGATCCTCCGCCCAGCGCTTTGGAGGGATGAAATGTTGCCTGCTCCGGCATATTTCAGAGCCGGAATCAATCCAAACAGCAAACCGGAAATCACCGAAAGAATAAAAGTGAACCCCAGGGTTCGCGCATCGATCGCGATTTCGTTTAAGCGAGGCAGATTCGAAGGCCCTATCGCAACCAGAAACCGCACGCCCGCATAGGCCAACCCAGCCCCAACGACTCCGCCCATGATGCCGAGCATGATGCTTTCTACGAGAAGACCACGAATGATTCGGGCTCGACCTGCCCCAAGTGCCGTGCGCACAGCCAATTCCTGCTGCCGAGCTTCCACCCTTACCAGCAACAAATTCGTTACATTCGCGCAGGCAATGAGCATTACTAGCCCGATCGTTCCCATCACTACCCACAGCAACTCGCCGACATCACCGATCACCTGCTGCTTCAATGGCCGAATCATCGGAGTAATTTTCCACTCTTCGTAAATATGTGGGTTCGTTCCGGGGCCGTTTGACCAGGAGTCCATCCAGATCGGCAGCAAGCGGGATAGGTCCGCATTCGCTTCGGCAATGGTTGCTCCCGGCTTGAGCCGCGCGATTCCGTGGAAACCGAAGCCGGCGAGGATCACCTTGCCGCGGTTGAACGCGAGTGGCGTTGTCAAATCGAAGTCCGAATCAACAAATCGAAATCCTTTCGGCATTACACCGACGATTTCCCTGGGTTGCGAATCAACCGTGATGTTTCGTCCAATTACCTGCCGGTCTCCGCCGAACCGCCGTTGCCAATACCCATAACTCAGAATCACCCTTCCCGGACCGTTCGGCACCTGATCCACTTGCGAGAACCATCGCCCGACTGCCGGGAGCACGCCAAGCGTCTGCAGCACACCATCGGTCACCGAAACGGTCCGCACCTGTTCCGGCTCCGACATCCCGGTGACGTTGGCCGTACCACTGATCCAGACGCCTAACGATTGAAATGTCCGGTTATGTTCAGAGTATGTGAAATACATGGACGGCGAGAGCAGAAGGCCGTTCTCAAAATCCGCAAGCCCTTCTGCGCCCGGAGCGACCTGATGCAGCGCCACCAGTTCCCCGGCCTTCGGATAATTCAACGGCTTCAGCAGTACGCTGTTTACGACACTGAAGACCGCTGCATTCGCTGCGACTCCAATCGCAATAGTCAATAATGCAACCACTGCAAACACAGGACTATGGCTCAGCGAGCGTAGCCCATAGCGGATGTCAAACAAAACATCTTCTACGGACGGCCAGGCCCAAACTTCGCGACAGTCTTCCTCGATCAGCCCCACATTCCCAAACTCCCGCCGTGCGGAGGGCGTCGCGTCTTCTCTCGACATTCCGCCAGCAACCAGTTCCTCGACTTTTTGCTCGAGATGCGCCTGAATCTCTTCCGACAATTCGCGGTTCAGCCGCCCCCGCAAAAACAATTGCCTGAGCCAATTCATAATTCACCCGGAGCTAGAACTTGCGTAATGCCCTTAAGCATTCGCTCAAAGCTCGATA
The DNA here is from genome assembly GCA_003223595.1 of Acidobacteriota bacterium. GTDB lineage: Bacteria > Acidobacteriota > Terriglobia > Terriglobales > Acidobacteriaceae > Sulfotelmatobacter. Next base: position 529 of record QHVR01000050.1, on the reverse strand, counting down.
CCTCATGTTGCAGATGCTTTCCGCCCGCCGCCGTCAACTTGTAGATTCGAACGCGGCGATTTGTAGAAGAGATA
>QHVR01000050.1:0-413 GCA_003223595.1 Acidobacteriota bacterium | reverse complement strand
AGCCTTCTTCGATCTGAAGCAGATCATCCGATGTTCGTTTAATCACCTGCACGAGCGCGTAACCGTGCATGTGCCGTCGTTTTAGGGTTCGGAGAATCATCATCTCCAGCGCACCCGGAAATAGATCTCGTTGCATCGGTTTTTTCATACGGGCGGCTCCCCTGGCGGTTTCCGCAGGCCTTGTGCTTCAAGGCCTAGAGTAAACTAGTCTTTGCTGCGGTAGTCAAGTGAAATCAACGGGAGCGTAGCCAGCAAAAGGACACTGCGGTGCCGAATACAAATTCGCTCGGATGGTTGGCGACCCGGAAGTCACCCGGCTTGGCTTGAAATCCGAAACGAGCTCTTATGGGAGCGAGGAGGAAACTCAAAGCCCTGGCGAGCTTCGCTCGACTCGACAGCCGATGGCGGCTGTC
>QHVR01000049.1 GCA_003223595.1 Acidobacteriota bacterium | reverse complement strand
GAAGCTCGCGCGCGCGCAGTGCTGTCTCTGTACCGCGATGAGCATCGCTACCGGGATTGGATCGACGTATGCGAGCGGCTGACCGAGTTCGACGAGTTGGTGGTCAGCTGGCGACTGCGCCACATTCAGTTGGTGGAGCGCGTCATTGGAACTCGCATGGGCACCGGAGGCAGCGCAGGTGCTTCTTACCTCAAGCACACGTTGGACAAGAAATTCTTTCCCGAACTCTGGGAGGCTCGCACGCTGCTGACCCAGTGATTTCCGGAAGTGCAAGCAGCGGCATGTTCTCGCGATGACGTGCAATCCCCATACGATCACGCTGATTGGTGCCGGGCTGGCTGGGCCGCTGCTGGGGATGGAAGTGGCGCGGCGCGGCTTCAAAGTTGACATTTACGAGCGACGGCCAGACATGCGGCGCGCAAAGATCAGTGCCGGGCGGTCCATCAATCTCGCCGTGTCGGCGCGCGGCATTCATGCGTTGGAGCGGGCAGGCTTGTGGGAAACAATGCGGAATATCGTGATCCCCATGAAGGGGAGAATGATGCATTCCATTTCTTCCGAGCTGACGTTCCAGCCGTACGGGAGAGCGGAGTGGGAGGTGATCAATTCCGTTTCGCGGGCGGACTTGAATATCTCGCTTATGAATGCTGCTGAAAGCCGAGGAGTAAAGATCCACTTTCAGCAGCGCTGCACGGGCATCGATCTGAAAACGGGACAACTCCGCCTACGCGACGAGCGGGATGGAACGGAGCATTCGATGGACGCCGAAGTGGTGATCGGCTGTGATGGTTCCGCGTCTGCCATTCGCGGTGAGATGCTGAGGCTGAACCCCTTCAACTTCTCTCAAGAATACCTCGACTATGGCTATAAAGAGTTGACCCTTCCCGCCGCCCGCGGCGGCAAGCACGTGCTGGAGCCGCATGCCTTGCATATCTGGCCGCGCGGCAATTACATGTTGATTGCGTTGCCCAATGTGGATGGCACATTTGCCTGCATCCTGTTCCTGCCCTTCGAAGGGCAAGATAGCTTTGCGCAACTCACGTCGCCTTCTTTAGTTCGGGAGTTCTTTCAGTCGCGTTTCCCGGACGCATTTTCCCTGATGCCGCAATTGGAAGAAAATTTTTTCGCTAATCCCACTGGCGCAATGGTGACCGTCAAATGCTCACCGTGGCACGCCAAAGGTAACGCGCTTCTGCTGGGAGATGCCGCCCATGCCATCGTGCCGTTCTTCGGGCAGGGCATCAACTGCGGATTTGAGGACTGCACGGTTCTGCTGGAACTGATTGAGGTCCACGCACCCGACTGGGAGCGTGTCTTCAGCGACTTCGAACTGGCTCGCAAGGCAAACACCGACGCCATCGCCGACATGGCCGTAGAAAACTTCATCGAGATGCGAGATCGCGTTGGCGATCCCCGTTTTCTTCTCCGCAAGAAAGTCGAACTGGCGCTGGAGGCCAAGTATCCGCAGATCTTTGTGCCCAAGTATTCCATGGTGACGTTTCATCGTATTCCATACGCCACGGCCAAGCGCCGCGGTGAGATACAAGACCGAATCCTCACTGATCTTTGCGGCAGCCTGAATAGCGTCGACGAGTTGGACTGGCGAAAGGCCGACGAACTGATCACTGCGGAACTCAGCCCACTGGAGATTGCTTGAGCACACCCGCGTATCAGCTTGGGGAGGAATTCGCCCGGCGGATGGATGCGGAGGATTCTCTAGGCCCGGAGCGGCAGCGCTTCCACATTCCGAAGACGAACAGTGGCGCGGAGTGCGTTTATCTGTGCGGGCATTCGCTCGGTCTGCAGCCGAAAAACGCTGCTCAGTACGTCGAGCAGGAACTTCGGGACTGGGCGAAGCTCGGCGTTGAGGGACACTTCTCGGCCAAGAATCCATGGTTCACGTATCACCGCTTGTTGACGCAGCAAACCGCGGAGTTGGTTGGGGCTGAAACGTCGGAAGTCGTCGTGATGAATTCGCTCACGGTAAATCTGCACCTGATGATGGTGTCGTTTTACCGCCCTACGCCAGATCGCCACAAGATCTTGGTGGAGGGCGGGGCGTTTCCCTCCGACCAGTATGCGGTCAAGTCCCAGATTCAGTTTCACGGCTTCGATCCTTCGTCATCGCTCGTCGAACTCCGCCCGCGGCCGGACGAGGCTTGCCTGCGCGAAGAAGATATCCATGCAGCGATTGAGCGGGAAGGAAACTCAATCGCTCTCATTCTGCTGGGAGGCGTGAACTACGTTACGGGTCAAGCTTTGGATCTGGAGGCCGTGACCGAAGCGGGACATAAGAAAGGATGCATTGTAGGGTTCGATCTCGCGCACGCCGCCGGTAATATTCCGCTGCGCTTGCACGATTGGGACCCCGACTTCGCCGTCTGGTGCAACTACAAATACCTGAACGGCGGCCCAGGGTGCGTCGGCGGATGCTTCGTGCATCAGCGGCATGCTCGCGCCTGGAATGTTCCGCGTTTTGCAGGCTGGTGGGGGCACGACGAGAAGACAAGGTTTCGGATGGGACCGGAGTTCGATCCCATGGAAGGAGCGGAAGGTTGGCAGCTTAGTAATCCGCCGATCCTGGCGCTTGCCGCATTGCGCGCATCGCTGGATATCTTCTCCGAAGTGGGGATGGAGCGGTTGCGGGCGAAAAGCGTGGCGCTCACCGGCTATGCAGAATTTTTTCTGGGACAAAAGAGATCGTCCAAATTCTCCATCCTTACGCCAGCCGAGGCCAGCCGAAGAGGAGCACAGCTTTCGCTTCGAGTTCCGCAACACGGGCGCAGCATTTGCGACAAGCTGGCGGCAGAGGGAATTATCGGCGACTGGCGCGAGCCCGACGTATTCCGGGTAGCCCCCGTCCCGCTATACAACTCATTCCACGACGTCTTTCGGTTCGTAGAGCATTTCTCATCCCAACTTAGCTGAGGTCGTGTGCCTCGAATCAGCACGGTTCTGCGTTACCTCAGTAACTCTGCCCCGCTTGGACCAGAACCTACAATCGCATTATGGGGAGAGTTGCGTTCAAGAACGGACGCGGCTGGGCGCTCGGGATTGCGGTCCTCGTGTGCGTCCACGTCGCCGTATCGCTTTTGGCGAGACGCAGCTTCGCGCTGACCGCGTTTGGCGATATTCTTCAGAACCTGATTCTGCTCGCGGCCACCCTGGTATTTTTCACCAACTTCAGGCATGCGTCCCCAAAGAACCGGCTTTTCTGGGCGCTGATGACCATGGGACTTGGCTTGTGGCTTGCTTCCCAGGTGATGTGGACCTATTTCGAAGTCTATTTGCGCCAGGAAGCGCCCAACCCATTCGTCGGCGATGTAATTCTGTTTCTACATATCGTGCCCATGATGGCCGCGCTGGCCATCTTGCCGCATGTGCAGCATGATGAGCACGGCATCCGCGTGGATACGCTCGATTTCACCCTGCTGCTGACGTGGTGGCTCTTCCTTTACCTGTTTGTCGTGATCCCGTGGCAATACGTGCATCCGGTGGAAACGACGTACGGCCGCAGTTTCGATCTGCTGTACGTGAGCGAAGAACTCGCGCTGGCCGCGGGCTTGCTGCTGGTCTGGCGGCGAAGCCGGGACGAATGGAGGACGATCTATTTTCATTTTTTTGCGGCAAGTCTGACCTACTGCGTGGCTTCGTTGATCGCGAGTGAGGCCATCGATCTGCACCTCTATTACACGGGAAGCGTGTTTGACGTGCCGCTGATCGCGTCCATGGCATGGTTTGTGCGCATTGGTTTTCTGGCGCGCGATATGGAAACAGAAACTGTGGCGGAAGGACCGACGGCGCGCGGATTCGGAATCTGGAAAGCCCGGTTGGCAATGCTGGCATTTTTTGTTACCCCATTGATGATTGCGTGGGCGGAATTCGGAGGGAATGCTCCACCAGCGGTTCGCACTTACCGCGTGCTTTTGACCGTAGCGGTCATGGTGATTATGGGCGCACTGGTGTTCGTGAAGCAACATTTGCTCGACCAGGAGCTGCTCAGCTTGCTGCGACTATCGCGTCAGAATCTGGACGAGACCTGCCGCCTGAAAGACGAGCTGGAAAATAAGGAACAGTCGCTGCGCTGGCACAGTCTCGAGCTGCAGCGGAAGAATCTTGAACTGCAGGAGATTTCCTTTACCGATGTGCTGACCGGAGTATGGAACCGGCGCTACCTGGAGGAGATCCTTACGGCCGAAGCCGGACAGGTGCTGCGAAATTACCAGCGTGCTAGAGGTTCTGAGATTCGCAAGATGGACCATCGCGACCTGGTGTTCATCATGGTGGATGTGGACTTCTTCAAGCAGGTCAACGATCTTTACGGGCATCCCGCGGGCGATCGATTGCTGCAATTGGTCGCGCAGCGACTCTCGACGGTGGTTCGCAAGTCCGATGTGCTGGTGCGTTGGGGCGGCGAAGAATTTCTAATCATGAGCCGCTCGACCGATCCCTCCGGCACGCCTGCGTTCTGCAGCCGCGTGCTCGAAGTCATGGCTTCCGAACCGTTTGATCTTGGCCACGGAATATCGGTGAGGAAGACCTGCTCGGTGGGTTGGGCTGCATATCCATGGTGCCGCCCGGCATTTGAGGCAATTTGTCCGGAAGAATCCATTGCTCTTGCGGATGCGGCTCTTTATATGGCAAAAGGTTTGGGAAGAAATCAGGGAATTGGCATCGTTCCGGCGGAAAGTGCCCATGCTTCTCCGGAGCCGATCACTCTGATCGCGGCACGCGAAGGGAAACCGCCGCTTTGCCGCCTGGTGAAAACTCCGTGTCCGGGGGCGACGTCGCGGAGTATGGTCGCCTTTGACCCGGCGGAAGTCATTCCAGAGTAACTGGCCTACCTGCGCGACTGCACTATTGAGCCACCCTCGTTTTGCCTCGCTTGACCGATTGAAGCCGGGTTGCATACATTGAGTTGCCGGCTTACGGCGCCGAGGCATACCTGCTAATGAACGCAAAAACTCCCGCGAAGAAGACTGGACTTCACCAGAAAGCGCAGCTGATGTCCGCATCGGAAATTGAACGTACATTGGTGCGGCTCGCCTACGAAATTGTGGAAAAGAACAGTGGGGTAGCCGGACTGGGCCTGGTCGGAATTCGCCGCCGCGGCGTACCGTTGGCCGAACGGCTGGGTAAGATCATCACTCGGATTGAGAATGCCAAAGTGCCGGTAGGCACACTGGACATCACGTTCTATCGGGACGACCTCTCCACTCTGGGTCCCAAGCCTGTGGTGCAGGAAAAAGAAGTTGGATTCGACATCGAAGACAAGAATATCGTGCTGGTAGACGATGTGCTGTTCACGGGCCGAACGACCCGGGCCGCACTGGATGCATTGTTCTCGCATGGGCGGCCGCGGCGTGTGCAAATGTGCGTGTTGATTGACCGGGGTCATCGGGAAATTCCTGTGGAAGCAACATTCGTGGGCCGCAACGTACAAACCAGCATGAATGAAGTGATCGAAGTGAAGTTGACTGAAGTGGATGATGCCGAAAAGGTTTTGCTGATGGAACGATAAGAAATCCGCGAATGCAAAAAGGCCGGTGGTCTGAGACCACCGGCCTTTGCTGTGGGTGAAGCTAAGCGATTCTGGCGCAAACTGCCTTGGTTTGCGTGTACAGGTTGAGAACATCGTGGCCCATTTCGCGGCCCCAGCCGGATTGCTTGTAACCTCCGAACGGCAGCCCGGCATCGAAGATGTTGTAACAGTTGATCCAGACAGTGCCCGCGCGAAGTTGCTCGGCCACAAGATGCGCCTTGCCGATATCGCGCGTCCATACGGCAGCGGCGAGACCGTAGTCGCTGTCATTGGCGCGCGGGATGATCTCCTCGGGATCGGTGAACGGCATGGCCGTCACCACTGGTCCGAAGATTTCTTCCTGAACCACTTTCATGTCCTCGTTGGTGTTTACCAGAACCGTGGGTTCGACGAAGTACCCGCGATCGCCAGCCTTGTGGCCACCGGCCACGGCTTTGGCTCCCTCGGAGAATCCCGACTCGAGATAACCGCAGACTCGATTCAGTTGCTCCTCTGAAACAAGCGGGCCCATTTGGGTGTCAGGTTCGAGCCCGGACCCAACCTTGATTTTCTTGGCGTGCTGGGCGACACCTTCGACCACCTGATCGTAGACAGCTTTCTCCACATACAATCGGGAACCGGCGCAGCAGCACTGCCCGTGGTTGAAGAAGATGGCGCTGGCGGCTCCGGGAATTGCAGTTTCAAGATCGGCATCTTTGAAGACCACGTTGGGAGACTTCCCGCCCAGTTCCAGCGACACTTTCTTCAGGTTCCCTGTTGCCGCGTGTACGATCAGCTTTCCCACTTCCGTCGATCCGGTAAAGGCGACCTTATCCACGTCGGGATGGGCTGCCAGCGCGGCTCCGGCGGTCTCGCCGTATCCGGGCACGATATTCACCACGCCTTCGGGGAATCCGGCTTCCAGGATGAGTTCGCCGAGACGCAACGCGGAGAGTGGAGTCTGCTCCGCAGGCTTCAACACGACCGTGCAGCCCGTTGCCAGGGCCGGCCCCAGCTTCCAGACCGCCATCAGCAGCGGGAAATTCCATGGAATGATTTGTCCAACTACACCGACAGGTTCCCGCAGAGTGTAGGCGAGATACTTCGCCCCGGGAGTGTAGGGGACTGACAAGGGAATGGTATTGCCCTCAAGCTTGGTGGTCCAGCCAGCCATGTAGCGGAACATATCGACGGCGAGCGGGACATCCGCGGCTTTGGCAACGTTGAGCGGCTTGCCGTTGTCGAGGCTTTCGATGTACGCGAACTCCTCGGTATGCTGCTCGAGAAGATCGGCGAGCTTCCATATCAGGCGGCCGCGTTCGGACGCTGTCAGGCGACGCCATGCGCCATGATCGAAAGCTTTACGCGCGGCTCTTACAGCGAGATCGATGTCGGCGCGATCTCCTTCGGCGACTTGAGCCAGCACTTCGCCGGTTGCAGGATTGTAGCTGGGGAACATCTTTCCGGACGCGGCGTTGACCCACTGTCCGTTGATTAACATCTTTCGCGGCTTGTCGATGAACTCCGCCACTTGCGGATGGATGTGCGGGGAAACTGCGATGCCCATAGGTCCTCCTTGACCGAACAGATTTGCAAGGCAGAATGAAGCCGGGCGATATGAAGGTTGGCGCCTATCCTAGTCCGGCTCGTGGGCAAAGTAAATGCCGGACAGGCAAAAAAGTTTTGCAACAGATTTGGTGCAAGTTGCGAATGACGCCCGCTATTCGCCGTACGGAACCCAGATATTTTTTACTTGCGACGCGTGCTCCAGGAACCACCGTCCCTCCGCAACCTTGGGGTCGAACCAATCGATGATCCGGCCTTCGTTGGTCCAGACCTGCTTTAGGTTGCCGACCGAC
>QHVR01000048.1 GCA_003223595.1 Acidobacteriota bacterium | reverse complement strand
ATGCAGGTTATCCAAATAGCTTATAAGGAGTTCTTGGAAGAGGTTTCAACCGCGCTTGAAAGTAGCCAGGAAGGTTAGCTCAGGACGCAGGACTCAAAACTCGGGACCCGCTCAAAAGCTAAACGACACCCCAGCCCGCAGCGATCGCGCCGAATCGACCAGGTACACCGTTTGCCCATCCCGCCCCACGACGGGCACATAGCCTTGGGCAAGCAGGTTGCGGATATCGATCAGGGCTTCCATTCGCCCGCCAAATGCCGGAATCGGTTGCCGGATGAAAATGTTCAGGAAAGGATCACTCTGACCCGGGGAGCTGTTGAACATGTCCACCGGAGTGATCGCCTGCCCGTTGACCCAGCGGTAAGAAGCGATCCAGCGGGTATGGCTGCGAGAAACAGTTCCGCTCAGCTTGGCAGCCAGCGCGTGCCGCCGAACCGTCGAGATCCATTGCTGCGCTTGTTGGAGAGAGACGTCGGAGCGCGAGAGATCGAGGGTGCCGCCGTACGCATAGTCCAGCGTGGCCGCAAGGTCCGACGCAAAGTTGTGCTGCACCACAACCCGAAGCCCGTTCGTATCCAGGTTGGGTCCGCCGAAATTAAACGTCCCAGAGGTGACATCGGGCAGCACGAAGCCTCCAGCCGAAGTGACCTCGCCAACCCCTGTCAGCGCAGGATTCACGATGCGATCGGAGAACCATGCCACCTGAACATTATTTTTGCCTTGGCGATGCGAGACGCTGAATTCCTGATGGTGCGCATCCTCTATCCGGGGCGTAAAGCCAACCATGCTGACCCGCGGGTTGGACTCGCTCAGGTCTGCGGGAGCGGAGTCGAAACCTTTCTCCGAGCGGGGATCGGGACGCGAGGTCGTATACGAGTACTCCACAACCGTATTCGGCGAGACGTGAAAATCGGCTGTTCCGAAGGGACGAAACGCGTTCAGGTGCCCCAGGAACTGAATGGTCTGCAGCTCACTTCCAAACTTCAGCTCCAGCACATCCCCCACACTGAAATCATCACTGGCGGAAAGCGCAATTGCTTGGAGAGCGACATTGTGCAGATCCGGATCAACCGGGGCAAACCGCCGAAGTGTAAGTCCCACTGCTGGAGTGGAACCGCTCGCCAGCTTGTGAGAATAGCTGCTGCGAACCACGGCCGCAGGCAAGCCATAGCCATAGCCAACATCACCGCTGAAGGCGAGGTGTCCATCAGAGAAAATAGAACGCTCAAGGGTGAAGGCCGTGCTCATGTCGGAACCGGTGCCGTATCCTCCGGCAGCTGATCCCGCCAGGAACGAAACCGTTCCGCGCATCTGGTGATCCGGCTTTTCTGCGGATGCTGCGGGGTCGTCGAAGATGCGAAGGATCGGGCGGTTGGCCACCGAGCGCAGCGTCCATTTCCAATCATCCTCATCTTTCAACGGACGAATGGGGCCAAGTTCCATCACGCCAAGAAGCGTGCTCAGCGTGATATTGATGCTCAGACTGGCCCCGGAACGGAGCCCAACTTTTTCCCGCATTGCCGGCAGGAAAGAGGGAGCCGTAATTTTCAGGCTATACACGCCGGGAAGAAGATCATTGGCGATGTAGTATCCCGCGGCGTTCGTGAAGACGGTAAACTCACGATTGGCGCTGCCCAGAATCTGCACCACCGCGCCCATCTGGGGAGTGCCAGAAGCGTTGCGAACGTAGCCGGAGATAGCGCCCGGCTGCTCAGCAGCCCATACGGGGAGCGCGATGCCCAGCACAATTGCCCAAGTTCCGAGCTTACGCAATTTCAACTTCGCCCCACCCCCTTGGGGATTGCAGGGAGTTACTCTACTGCAAACACGGCTGAAGGATCAACGGTCTGCTTCGAGATCTTGTCGTTTATCTTGATCTGTATTCTGTAAATGCCGGGCTGCAGATTAGCTGAGGCGATCGATTTCTGCAGCGTTAACTGATCTCCGACGTTGCCCATAGTGTCTGTGCTTTCGACCTGCTGCACTATTGACTTGTTGGTTGCGACGTTGGTGACATCGTATTCAATGGTGGCGGAAGGCTTGTGAGTCTTCTCGTCCATGCCTAGATTATAGACCTGCATCCAGAAATTAAGCTTGGCATCGCGGTCGCGCTTAAACACGGCCGGCTTGCCATCGGCAGGAGCCACGCGCGGCCGCACCTTCATAGTCCCGATGACGAAATTGCCGGTGCCGATTGCCTTGGTGGGAACCGGCTCCATCTGGTCGGCTACGATCAAGGAGGAATTCGACAGCTTGTCATCGGAATATTCCGGAACGATGATGCTGCGGCTCCACACACCTTTGCGATCGCCATTCACATCTTTCACGGCGACATTGAGCTTGTAGCGGCCCGGGCGCAGCGGCACAGCTTTATAGTAGACTTCCGAATTTTCCGCCGTGCGCGGCAGCAACTCCGGTGGCACGTCGACCTGCACCGTGTCTTCGAAGGTCTGCACGATCTTCCCGGTCAAGGTCGTCAGCCGGGCGAAAATATTCGCCGTCCCGCGCTGCACGCCGTCTTTGTTCACGAACGTGATATCACGATTCTTCATCTGGATCGTGATCGGCACCAAGGCCGTGTCGCTGGTTACCTTCACGAAATCCACATGAACGTCGAACGGCATCGGATTAAGAATGACCTTTGAGTTCACCGCTTCTTCCAGGTCGGTGAACTTCACCTTGGGAGCCTGCTGCAATTTAGCGAACTGCTCCAGCCGGTCGAATTGCTTGGCTTGCAATGAGGTACTGTCGGGACCGAGACCGAGGCGTTCGAGACCGTTGCCATTAAACCGCTGACTCTTGTTCGACATGCCCATCTGTTCCCACATGGTAAGGCCGGCATTGGGCGTCATCAGGAGCGCATCCTTTTCGGACCGGTCCATGGTCATGTGGTATTCGCCGCACATGCAGGTGTCGACGAACTCGATGATTACTTCTTGTCCGATGCCTTCAATGTAGCGATACCGCCATTGCTCGAACGGGAAAGTGGAAGTCTCGCCCCCACCCTCTTCCATCGGGCGTTCATAGGAGCCGCCTGAAGGATGCGACTCGACTTCATCCGCCTTGCCGAACACGATGTAGATGCGGCCGCGATCTGTTTTCCAGCCCGGAACGCCGGCTGCAAAATGCTCGTTCGCATAGGCAATGCGCTGGTAATGTTCTTCCTTGAATTCGTTCTCTTCGGTGTCCGGCGTGGGATCGCGGCGCTGCCAGAAGGCTTCAATAAAGTTATCGCGCTCTTCGTCGTTGGACAGCTGCTTGAACGCCGCACGTTCTTCATCGGTGATGATGTAGGCGACGTCTTCGTCCAGCCACTTCTTGTAAGGCTTGCTCAATTCCTGCTTGAGGGCGCGGGAATTCTTCTTGCGGGTCTTCTCGTCTGCGGGCCGCTTCAGGGGATCAACCGCATCCGGCGCCTGCTTGGCAGCCGGTTTCTCAGTGTCGGACTTGTCGGTAGCCTTGGGATCTCGCGGCTCGTCTTTGGGCTGGTCCTGGGCCATGGCCACGCCCGCCATTAACCCTAGAGCCAGAAAAAGCACAACTCGATACAGAGATTGATTCGAGACTACCCGGAACATGAGAGGGACTCCTGCCAAGACAACCGTCGTCTTCCTATTCTAGGCCGTCAGTTCAGTGAAAGCAAGGTTAAGTCGTGCCCGGTGAGCCGCTTAAAACAAGCTCAAACACATCTAGGAAGCGCCCCGGGTGCACCCGAGTTGCCTGAGGTGTCTAAACAATCTGTAGCTGCTTTCCGGTCCGGGAGGAGGATATAATTGCTGGGTTCCAGGGCAGTAACTATTTCTACCCAGGGTAATGGGTCTCGGCCACTCTTTTAACGTTTGATCGGAACTTTCTCGCCCGCAGCACCGTAACAGAGGATGTGTGCCCGTCACACCGAGCGAAGCGAGGGACGTTTTTGTCGCTAGATAAACGTTATGGCGGATCGGCCCTCGGTCGAGAAATATCGGCCCGTGACGGAGTTCTATGAAGGCTTGGAAAAAAGTTGCAATTGGCGTCGGAGCCGTAGTTCTACTGGTAATCATTGTCGCGTTCACCGTTCATCAGAGCGGCAAGAACGTGGTCACAGTGCAGACTGGAAAGACGCAGCGGCAGGATCTGGCTACAGTGGTCAGCGCCTCCGGCGAAATCAAGCCGAAGACGTACGTAAATATCGGCGCAAATGCCTTTGGCAAGATCACCCACCTGTATGTCAAGGAGGGCGATCATGTAAAGCGGGGACAATTGCTGGCGCAACTGGAAAACGTGCAATCCTCGGCTGACGTGAACGCCAACGAGGCCTCGTTGCAGGCCGCGCAAACCGATTCCCTCGCGGCCGAGGCGGGGCTTAACACAGCCCAGGCGGATCTGTTGCGCGCCCAAGCCGACTACGACCGAAACAAACTGGATTGGTCGCGGGCGCAGAGCTTATTCAAAGACGGCCTGATTTCGAAATCCGACTTTGACAGCCGCAGGAATGCATGGGCTACTGCGGACGCAGGATTGACCCAAGCCACAGCCCGTGTGGCGCAAGCGAAGGCGCAAAACGATTCGGCGGGGCGCCACATAGCCCAAGCCAAAGCAACGCTGACCCACTATACGGACCTGCTGCAAAAGACGACGTATCCCGCTCCCTTCGACGGCGTGATCACCAACTTACCCGTGCGTGAAGGCGAAACCGTGGTCATTGGTATCCAGAACGCGCAGGGCAGCACGCTCATGACCATCGCCGACATGTCCGTGATCACGGCTGAAGTCAAGGTGGATGAAACTGACATCGTGAATGTGAAGCTGGGGCAACCGGCAGATGTCACGATCGATGCCATTCCGAAGAAGATTTTCCATGGCAAGGTCACCGAGATTGGCAATAACGCCATCGTGCGCTCCAGCGGGCTCTCCACCTCGCAGCAGACTACGGCCAGCGAAGAGGCCAAGGATTTCAAGGTTGTGGTCACTTTGAGCGATGCGCCACAGGACCTGCGTCCTGGCCTCTCGACCACCGCGAAGGTCACGACCGCAACTCGCAGCAACGCATTGTCGATTCCGATCCAGGCTCTTACGCTGCGCACCAAGGATCAGATCGACGCGCAAAATAACCCTCCCGGATCGGTACACGCCGCTGAACCAGCTGGCAAGGACGTGGCATCCAAGGGCAAGAGAGACGACGAGGTTCAGGGCGTTTTCGTAATCCGCAATAAGAAGGCCACGTTCGTCCCGGTCGCAACCGGCATCACAGGAACAACGGACATCGAAGTGCTCGATGGTTTGAAAGAAGGGGACGAAGTGATTACCGGAAGCTACAAAGTTCTCCGCACACTGCGTCCGGGGAGCAGCGTCAAGGTGGACAACAAGGCGCCCAAGAAAGAGGACGAATCGTCATAACGTTCATGGCGCTGGAACGTCCAACGGGAAAGCCGGAAGTGGTCTCAGAAACCGGAGCCCGTAACAGAAAAACTGAACCCAGAGATCGGAGAGGTCAGTGGCACCGGACCAGGAGAAAAATATGGCAACCGCAGAAGTAATCAACATGCCGAATACCGCCACCATGGCGCCGCCCGAATCCTGCATGATCGCGGCGGAGGACCTGTGGAAGACCTACGACATGGGTTCGGAGCAGCAGGTACACGCGCTGCGTGGCGTCAATCTGCGGATTCAACGCAACGAGTACGTCGCCATCATGGGTCCGTCAGGCTCGGGCAAATCAACCCTCATGAACCTGATCGGCTGCCTCGATACTCCTTCCCAAGGCAAATATTGGCTGAATAGCCAATTGGTCAGCGAACTCGACGATGACGAACTCGCCCGCATTCGCAACAAAGAGATCGGATTCGTCTTCCAGACCTTCAACCTGCTGGCGCGAGCGACCGCGCTGCACAATGTCGAACTGCCCCTCATCTATGCCGGCGTCCCCACCGAAGAACGGGTGGAGCGTGCCCGAGGTGCGCTCAGCGCGGTGGGCATGGACTCCCGGATGCAGCATAAGCCCAACGAACTCTCCGGTGGACAACGGCAGCGCGTGGCCATCGCGCGCGCTCTGGTCAACAAGCCGTCCATCATTCTTGCCGACGAACCCACCGGCAACCTCGACTCCCAAACCGGCGTCGAGATTATGGCCCTGTTCGATCGGCTGCAGAGCGAGGGCAACACGATCATTCTCGTGACTCACGAGCACGATATTGCCGAGTATGCTCACCGGGTGATTCACATCAAGGACGGTGTCATCGCCCGTGACGAGAGAAGCCAGAACCATAATCATTGATTGTGTACACACGCTCGCACTGACGCCCGGCTGCATGCCGGGCGTTTCGTTTTTTACCGCTTCGCTTGCAGTGCGGCGAGTTCCACTTCTGCGCAAGCCGGGGGTTTAGCCATTACGACCCGATCTCGGCCTTCCCGCTTGGCGCGATAGAGCGCCGCATCGGCGGCTTCGAGCAAGGCCTTGGACGATTCCCCGTGCGCAGGTAATGCCGCCACTCCCACTGACACCGTAACCGCTCCCACCGATTTTCCTTCATGCAGTACAGTCAGCTCGTGGAGTTTCGAGCGAATGCGCTCCGCCCTGCCCTGCGTAGCGTTCGCGTCGGCCAGCGGGAGAATGATCACAAACTCCTCGCCTCCAAAGCGGCACACAATGTCTTCGGCGCGAACACTTCGCTTGAGAAATGCCGCAGCTTCACGCAGCACCGCGTCTCCGGCCTCATGACCATACGTGTCATTGAAGTTCTTGAAATGATCGAGGTCGAGCATCATGATGCCCACCGGCTGCTCCGAGCGCGTGGCGCGCCGCACTTCCCGCTCCAGAATCTCTTCCAGATAGCGCCGGTTGAACAGCCCGGTCAAGGCATCAATGATGGATTGACTGCGCAGCGCTTCCCGCAGCCGGATATTGGCAATCGACAATCCGATCTGCCCGGCAAAGGTGTTCTTCAGCGAGAGGTCGGACTCCCGCAATTGAGGATGATCGGCATTGGCCTGAAAGTGCAGGATGCCTAGAGTTTCCCCCTGGGCAACGATCGGGATGCACACGTAAGAGTGGTTGACGCCCTCGGCATGGACACAGCGTGCGGTGGTGTCCCCCGCCGGCACAAAATGAGTATGCCCGGTGCGCAGAGCCCAGCAGTCGCCGCGTTCAAATGCGGGGGTAGGCGCAAGGCAATTAGACCAGGAGCTGACAACTTCCAGATGTTCGCGTTGCTGGAACAGCGCGAGAGCGCCGCAGGCGGAAAAGATTTTCGGCGCAAATCCCACCGCGGCTTTCAGGATCTCCTCCTGGCTGACGCAGCTCTGCAGCACTTCCCCCATTTTGGCGAGCATGGTGGCACGTGTGGAGCGCTCCGTCAGGTCACGCATCATCTGCTCGTTCTGTTGATCCAGTTGCTTGCGGGCCAGGTCTTTCTCCCACATTTCTTCCTTCAATTTCGTGTTGGCGTCAAACAGCTCACCCGTACGCTCTTTGATTTGCTCTTCCAGAAGTTGCTGGTTGCGCATTTGATCGTCAATGTCGGTGCAGCTTCCAAACCACTGCTTGATCGCCCCCGAACCATCCCGTAAAGGAACCGCACGATTGATGAACCAGCGATACCGGTTCTCCTTATCGCGCAGCCGATATTCGATTTCGAACGTCTCCCCGGAATGAATGCAGTCATCCCATTTCTTCCGACACACGGCGAGATCGTCGGGGTGAACGAACTCCGCCCAGGAATTGCCCAGGCATTCGCCTTTGGCAGTTCCGGTCATCTCGTACCAGCGTTGGTTGATGTAGTTCGTCAGCCCGTCCGGCCCCGCGGTCCACACGATCAGCGGAATTGCCTCCGCCAACGAGCGAAATTGGGAGTCTCCTTCGCCCTTGGCAGCCAGTGCATTCGCACGTAAGGTTCTCCGCTTTACCACCACGTACAAAATAAGGGCGCAGATGAGGATGAGAAGCATCCCGAGCCCGAGAATAGGGTCCTGGAAGCTGCCGTAAAGAATGGCGGATGACAAAAGTTTCCCCCGCACTCGAACACGCTAACTCGCGCGTGGAGCCTACTGAATCCATATCGGCAGGAGATTTCTCAGCTTGACCAGCAGAAGGATAGAGGCGGAAAAGACTTACTGTTCCCGGGACGTGAG
>QHVR01000678.1:1586-2766 GCA_003223595.1 Acidobacteriota bacterium | reverse complement strand
GCTAAAGATCTTAGTCCAGTCGAGCGAGCCTTTTCCTACCGGCACAATCTTCTTCGTCGCCGCGTCCCATCCTTGCACATGCATGGAAACGAAGCGGCCCGGGTATCGCGTGAAATACTCGGCCGCGTCATAGCCTTCGCTGATGGTGGAGACCTGGAACTGAAACTTCACCAGTTTGGGGTCGAGAAGTTCAAAAAGCACGTCGTAGGTGCGCTTGCCGTTGACCTTGGAGAGTTCGAAGTTTTCGTTGTGCAGGCCTTGCTGAATGCCGGCTGCAGCAGCGCGCTCTCCGATCTTGTTGTATTCGTCGGCCGCGCGTTTCACGTCGTCCATCGTGGGATTCTTCGGCCCATCGAGGCTGGCTACCAGCATTTGCGTCAGGCCCGCATCTTTCGCCCAGGCAATGCGATCGTCCTGATTTTTTCGGAGCTCGTCCATGCCGAAGTGCGAACTGACGCACGTGAGCCCCGCATCGGAGATGATCTTTTTAAGTTCTGAGCCCTTGTACTTTGCGAGCGCTCCGAAACCCTCGTCCGCATATCCCACCGGCGAACACAGTTCAATGCTTTGGAAACCCGCGGCCGCCAATTGCTTGAGGGTGCCGGGAAAGTCCTTGGCAATCATCTCCCGCACCGGCCAGGTTTGGCATCCGATCGGCATGCCCAGGGGGTTCGCCCTCAGGTTGAGTACTCCCGCAGAGATCAGGCCTATCGCCGCCGATTGCGCCGCTGCAACCTTGCAAAAGTCTCGTCTCGAAATTGCAAGCATGAATGCCTCCTTGGATTCAGAACTCCGTTAGATCTCCCATCCTTTTCTACGTTCGGGCCGGATGTAGTTTTGCGCGAAATCCGAGTTGTTCGCTTTCATGGTGGGACGGTCCCATGTGAATTTCTGCCCGGTGCGCGCTGCCACATTTCCCAGCAGGAGAGTTTCTGTCACGACGCCTTCGAATTCAAAATTCCCTCCCGGCTTGACCTTCCCTCCTTTGCAGGCGTCGAGCCATTCCCGTTCATTTCCGGGGGAACGCGGAAGAGTCTTGGGAGGCTGCTTGTAAGCATCCATCCGAGATTGCGGGATCAGCCGGGGATGAGATCCGTTGAAGCCGCAGAGAATCTTGCCGCCATCTCCGACAAAGAGAAGGCCCTCGTCCTCCTCTTCTTCAGGAATCTTGAACGGGCGA
>QHVR01000678.1:0-1364 GCA_003223595.1 Acidobacteriota bacterium | reverse complement strand
CGCTCCGGTGCCGGGCCCAGCCACAGATCCCAATCGAGGCCTTCGGGAACCGGTTCACCATCCTTCGGACGCTCCAATCCTTGCGGCCAGAATGGCCGGCTCGACCAATTGACGACTTGACGCACAGGCCCAATGGCGCCGCCCCAGATCCATTCGCAAAGCTCGCGAGTCGCTTCCGAGGCTTGGTTCGCAACCGCGATCTGTGTGGCCACTCCACTTTCGCGGGCGATCTCGGCGATGCGGCGCGCTTCGTAGATGGTGTGGGTCAGAGGCTTCTGGCAAAAAACATGCTTACGTTTCCTCATCGCCGCGGCCGAAACCGCGGCATGCAGGTGATCGGTCGTGCAAACCACCACCGCATCTACGTCGTGTTCCTTTTCGAGGAGTTCGCGGAAGTCGGTGTACGCTGCGCACCCGTGATACTGCCCCGAGCGCTGCTGCGTGGCATAGAGCGCATTCACGATCTGTTGCGCTGGTTCACGCCCGGCCACTCCGCTGGTCACTTTCAGTGAGTGACTCAACTGCAGCGGCTGTTCGGGACTCAGCCACTCCCAACCCGAGTTCACGCCCAGCAGATCACGAACCGATTTACAAAACTCGTGATCGTCCCACTGAGGATATTGATCGCCCGTTTTCGCGACATCGCACACCGCCACGCCCTGAACATCCTTTTCCCGCAGGAAGTGAAGCATCACCCGCAACCCCTGCGCGCCTACTCCAATAAACGCAATGTTGACTTTGTCACTGGGGGGAACGTATCCCTCGCCGCCCAGTACATGACGTGGAACAATCGAGAATGCTGCTGCAGCAGCTGCGCTCTGCGCTATGAAATCGCGGCGGGATACGAGGCCGGACGAATGAGGCGAACGAGATCGATCTTTCATAGAGAGATCCTCCCGAGCTGAGTTTTATGAGCAGATGATTCTACGGCGGACCGCCACCGCCGGGGGAATTCAAATATCGGCATTCCCACCGTGTGGGAATGCGCAACGCCATCATCCGCAGTGACATAGCGGCGTGATCGAAATCACGGGCGGGGGCCGTAGCAATCACGGAGCTCGACGCTCGCCCCAGATAGGCTTGATCAGGAGTACGGCCCAATGCGATCAGGGCCGGAGACTTTTATGCCAGGCAGCCTCTGAGAGCCCCGCGAATGCCTCGAAAACTCGGCCCCAAGCTGATCTTTTCCCTCACCATCCTGATCGTCGCCATCAGCGGCATCAGCGGATACATCAATCTTCGCACCGAGAAGAAGCAACTGGTCGAGACCATGATCCTGGGCGCGGATCAGCTTTCCCGCAGCATCACCAGCGCAACCTGGCACGCCATGCTGGATGACGATCGCAAGGCCGCGTACCAAATTA
>QHVR01000047.1 GCA_003223595.1 Acidobacteriota bacterium | reverse complement strand
GCTGGACTAAATCGATTGGCTCAGGAGCGCTCGCGATTCCGGCATTTGCCATGCTCCTGGGCCGGCTTGGGACCGATCGTCTGCGCGATGTGGCCCTCTCCACCCTCGCGCTCATCTTCACCGCAATAACTACGGTTTTGCTGGTCTGGGATCTGGAACACAAGAAACGCTTCCTTCGCGTGATTTTCACGCCGCAAAGCAAATCATGGCTGGCCCGCGGTGCCTTCATCCTCCTCGCCTACAGCGGGCTGATTGGAATCTTCTGGCTCGGCGCAGTTGCAGGATTCGCGCCGGTAACGCACTGGCTGCTGTGGCCAGTCATGTTCACCGGATTCATGGCCGCCGTTTACACGGCATTTCTTTTTGGACAATGTGAAGGACGCGACCTTTGGCAGACTCCGCTTTTGCCTGTTCACCTGATCGTGCAGGCGCTGCTTTGTGGAGCGGCCGTGCTGGCCTTGTTGCCCGCATTCGCCGGCGGATCGCAAGCAACTGTATCGGTGGCCAGAGCGGCACTCGCGCTGAGTCTCGTGCTCCATTTGGGAATCGTCGGCGCTGAATTTCTCATGCCACACTCGACAGACAATGCCGCCTACGCAGCGCGCCTCATTACGGATGGACCCTTCGGCGCATATTTTTGGCTAGGAACTATTTCTCTGGGTGGAATTATGCCGCTGGGACTTTTGGTCTTGAGTTCAGCCTGGAGCGTGATACTCAGCGCCGTGCTCAGCCTTGCCGGTGTGCTGGTATTCGAGTGGTGCTTCGTTATGGCGGGACAAAGCGTTCCGAACAGCTAGTCGTGTTGCGGAGAGGTTTTCGATGATAGATTTCAAACGCGACGGCAGCCATCTCGTTTGCTCCCGTGGAGAAATGGGACGACTGGGTCGAACTCGATCCTCAGAGCTGGCCGAAGCGCGTCGAAAAACATTACCAGTTGGTCCCCACGATCTGCTTTAACTGCGAGTCCGCCTGCGGATTACTGGCCTACGTCAACAAGGCAACTGGAGAGATCGATAAGTTCGAAGGCAATCCCAAACATCCTGCCAGCCGCGGCCGCTTGTGTGCCAAAGGCCCGGCCACCATCAACCAGATTCACGACCCTGACCGCATTCTCTACCCGATGAAGCGCAGTGGCCCGCGCGGAGCAGGCAAGTGGACACGAACTTCCTGGCCTGAAGTTCTGCAGGAATTCGGCAGCCGCATTCGCAAGGCAATCCAGCAAGGACGCGGCAATGAAGTCATGTACCACGTGGGCCGTCCCGGCCACGACTTCATCATGGATCGCACGCTGCAGGCCTGGGGGATCGACGGACATAATTCCCACACGAATGTGTGTTCATCTTCGGCGCGCCTCGGATACCTGCTCTGGCATTATGCGGACCGCCCCTCGCCGGATCACGCCAACGCGCGCTTCATTCTCTTGCTCTCGGCGCACCTGGAATCGGGACACTATTTCAATCCGCACGCACAACGCATCATCGAGGGAAAGATGGCCGGGGCGAAACTGGCGGTCATGGATCCTCGTCTGTCCAATACCGCCAGCATGGCCGATTACTGGCTGCCGGACAGAATCGGCGGTTCTGCTGGCCATGGCGAAAATCATCCTCGATGAGAACCGATTCGATGCCGCTTTCGTAAAGAGTTGGACGAACTGGCAAGATTTGGAGACCGGCGCATTCACTGCCAAAGGCCAGAGTTTTGAATCGACAATTGAAGCCCTTAGAGAACACTATGCCCGCTTCACTCCTCAGTTCGCCGAAAAAGAAAGCGGAGTCAAAGCGGAAGTCATCGTCCAGATCGCGCGCGAAATCGCCGCCGCCGGCAGCCGCTTCGCCTCCCACCTTTGGCGCGGCAGCGCCTCGGGCAACCTCGGCGGATGGCAGACTGCACGAGCTCTGACCTTGCTGCACGTGCTCACTGGCTCGGTGGGCACCGAGGGCGGCCACAATCTCAACGCGTGGAATAAGTTCGTTCCCAAGCCGTTCAGTGTTCCGCCACCCCAGAAACAGTGGAACGAACTTCTGTACCCGCGCGAATGGCCGCTGTGCACGCACGAGATGTCGTTCCTGCTGCCACATTTTTTGAAAGAGGGGCGAGGTCGCGTCGACACCTACTTCACCCGCGTGTTCAATCCGGTGTGGACCTATCCCGACGGCTTCTCCTGGATCGAAATGTTGCGAGCCGAGGAAAAGATCGGCCTGCACGCGGCTCTTACCCCCACATGGAACGAGACTGCATGGTTCGCCGACTACGTCCTGCCCATGGGCTTCAGCTCTGAGCGCCACGATCTGATGAGCCAGGAATCCTACGCCGGACAGTGGATCGGTTTCCGCCAGCCGGTCAACCGTGTGCTTCGCGAAAGAGCGGGAGAAAACTTCGAATACACCTATCAAGCGAATCCTGGGGAAGTTTGGGAGGAAGACGAATTCTGGATCAATCTTTCGTGGGCCATCGATCCCGATGGCTCTATGGGCATTCGCCAGTATTTCGAGTCTCCATATCGGCCCGGCCAAAAGCTGACGGTTGATGAGTATTACGGATGGATGTTCGAGCACTCGGTCCCGGGGCTGCCCGAAGCTGCGTCGAAGGAAGATCTCACCCCGCTTGAATACATGCGCAAGTACGGCGCATTCGAGATCACGCGCGACGTGTACAGGCAGAATGAAAAGCCGCTATCTACCGTTGTGCTTGCGGGTGCCGACGTCGCTCCCGACGGAACGATCATTAAAGAGGGCAAGCCCGTAGGCGTAATGATCGGGGAGGACGCGGCGGTGGGATACAACACACCATCGCGCAAGCTCGAGCTTTTCTCCAAGACCATGGCCGAGTGGAACTGGGGCGAGTTTGCCCTCCCCGAGTACTACCGCAGTCACATTCATCGGGGAGCACAGGCGGTCTCGCTTGGCGAGCCGTCCGAAGATTTCCATGCGAAATACGCGCCCGCAGTGGTGTGGCCCGCAGATGCACAGGGCGAGGTCTACACGTTGCTGCCCATCTTCCGCTTACCCAACCTGATTCACACGCGCTCGGGCAATGCGAAATTTCTGTATGAGATTTCGCATAAAAATCCGCTCTGGATTAATCCATCCGACGCCAGAAACTTGGGTGACGTGCGCACCGGTGATCTCATGAAGGTGCACACGGAGATCGGCTACTTCGTGCTGCACGCATGGGTGACCGAGGGCCTCGCTCCTGGCGTGGTGGCTTGTTCTCATCACCTCGGCCGCTGGCGAGTGAACCAGGATCAGCAGATCGAGCGAATGTCGAGCGCATGGGTGGACCTGAAGGAAGTCGGCAAGGGTCAGTGGAAGATGCGCCAACTGCAGTCAGTATCGCCTTATGAAACGACTGATCCGGACACGAAGCGCATTTGGTGGGGCGATGCTGGCGTTCATCAGAACATCACTTTCCCCGTTCATCCCGATCCAGTCAGCGGGATGCACTGCTGGCATCAAATGGTCCGAGTGGAAAAAGCCGGAGCGGATGATCGTTACGGCGACATCTTCGTCGACACGAACCTCTCTTTTGCGGTGTACCAACGCTGGAAAGCGCTGGCGCGCCCCGGCCCGGGTCCCGGCGGACTGCGACGACCTCTGTGGATTCCGCGGGCAGTCAGGCCTGATGAATCCGCGTACTACATCAATAGGTAAAAACTATATTTGGCTCAGGCCCGTCCACACTTGTTATCTGCCGTAATCAGTCGGTAATGTTTTCTTGATTTTAGGTGCTCATTGCTCAGGCATTCTCAATGCGGTAATTTCACGACAACACGCCCGGAAGGCCTTGCATCCTAGCTGCAGTTCGGTGGACGAACCCGAGGGATTTCTCCATCGAGTGCCGGAGCCTACCATGAGTACCCTTGAAAATCCGAACTTGCAGGCCGTTGCGGATCCCGCGCGCCAATTGCCGCCCGCAGACAATTCTCTTTCTCCGAAAGTCGCGAGCATCGCCGACTGGGTTGGCCGCACCCAGGCCCGAGTAGGACAGTTTTTCGCGAGCGCATACGATTCCTCACGGGATGGCTCCGTGTCATTGGTGCGGACCGTGCGCGAGCGGAGCGTCAGGCTCAAAGAAGCAAAACCTGTGGCTCTTCTCGCCGGCATAGCAGGAACAGCATTCGCTCTGGGCGTCACAGCGCGTATTCTGAGGTCAAGGCGATAATGAACGGCGAGGTCAAAAACGGCCGCAGCCTGGCAGCGATCCTGACTGACATGAAGAGTGAATTGCAGGAGTTCGCCCAAACGCGCATTGCATTACTTAAGCGCGAAATTCAGGAGAAAACCGAGGCGCTGAAATCTGCGCTGCCGCTGGCCGTCGTTGGCTCTCTGCTGCTTAGCACCGCGTTCCTGCTGCTCTCGATCGCACTTGCGGCCTTGGTAGCGACTGCCTTCCCGGATAATCCCTACCGCTGGTTTTTCGGATGCCTCGCAATCGCGATTCTCTGGGCGATCGGCGGGGCCGGCGCGCTTTATGCCGTGAAGCGACGCCTCAGCCGGCAAAGCATGGTCCCCCAAAAAACCATCGAAGTCTTGAGCGGAGATAAGACTTGGATAAAGAACGAAGCAAGGAAGGCGTCATGAGTGCATCGGCTACCCCGGAAAAATTGGAAGTACAGGCACACGCGCAGCGCGAGCGCATTCACCGTACTGCTCTGGAACTGATCTCCAAAGTCGATGATGCCAAGCAGCGCCTGACGCTCTCCTACAACGTGCGCGCGCATTTCGGCCTCACAACCGCAGTTTCCGTGGCCGTATGTTTCTTGTGCGGATACGCCATCGCCGGTATGTTCATCGAGAGCCGCTGAACCTGCAGAATTCGACCCTCATTTTTTGTCTGGCGGCATTCGCCCATATCCGTTAGCATCTGTCCTCAACAGCACGCAATCCGATACTCTCTTGAGCGCTCCTTCTCACCTCTTCTTCATACGGTCTCGGCAGCACCGGGGGCGTTTTCTTTCCGCACTTCTTGTCGCGCTGCTGGCTACGGCGGCATGGGCGAAGACTGGGGTTTACGTCGTGGTGGTTCCGGTGGCCAACATGTATTCCGGCCCCAGTGACAAAACCGACGTCGTTTCGCAGGCAATCTACGGGAGCGACGTGAGCCTGGTCGTTGCGCGCGGGGAATGGTCGCGGATTCAGACTTCGGATCACTACAAAGGTTGGGTGCCGAGCCGTCAAATCCGAATTCTGCTCACGGGCAACGGCTATGCGAAGTCGGTGCCGGCGGTGCAGGTGGAGAGTTTATTCGCGAATATCTACGTGGAACCTGACATCACGAAGCACAAGCCGGTGGTGACGGTTCCATTTGAGACGCGTCTCGAACTGGTTTCTGATTCAAAAGCGAAGGACGGAAAACCTGCTCCTGAAGGCTGGCTGCAGGTCCATTTGCCCGACCTACGAAATGCCTGGGTGCAGGTGGGCGACGTCATTTCCGATCCAAAGCCGCTCTCCATTCCCGAGTCGATCGAGCTAGCCAAACGCTTTCTCGGGATCCCCTATTTATGGGGAGGCCGCTCCAGCTTCGGTTTTGATTGCTCAGGATTTACTCAAATGCTGCTGCGCGCCCGCGGTATCAATATGCCGCGCGATGCGGACCAACAGGCGTCATGGAACGGTGTCACTGCGGTCGAACGCAAGCATTTGCAGCCTGGCGATCTGCTTTTCTTCGGATCCTCTCCCAAGCAGATCACTCATACCGGAATGTACATCGGAGATGGGCAGTTTATCCATGACACCACGAACGGTCATCCGGTGGTGCAGATCAGCCGCCTGGACGACGAGCCCTGGACCAAACTGCTGGTTGCCTGCCGTCGCGCGAAGTGACTCCTCCAGACGTCTGCAACATCAGGATTGCCCGGATGCGGCGCCGCGGGTCTGCTCCACTGGTTTGTCGGAAGCACTGGTTTGGCCCTGTGCAGAAGATGCCGCGGCTCCGCCCGGGACCGCTTGTTTTCCGCAGAGTTCGATCACCTCTGCAATGCGCTGGATTTCGTGCTGCATGGCCATCTGCCAGTTCCGCAGCCCTTCTTTTTCCTGTGCCACGAGATCACGGTTACGCTGAATTCGTTCGGCATAGTGAGCCCGCACCCGTTCCATTTCTTCCTCGACCTCTTTGATCTCGCGAGCTTTCGCACTCTCAAACTCGTCCATCTGCTTTTTCTTCCCGGCTTCGTAGCGATTGAGAGCATCCTGCCGCCGCGTCGCATCAGCGAGCACGTCATCCAGCCGGGTGCCCGCAGCATCAAGCGCCATCAGGATCGACGCGCGTTTGACCTCCTTCGATAAGTCCCGAATGCGCTCGCTATTCAGCATCTCGACTACCTTGTGAATGCCGTAGCCGGAGGCAGGGTTCATGATACCGGCAGCATGATAGATGTCCTCATAGGAAAGCATCTCGTGACGATCAGCGCTGCCGGGCTCCGGGGTGAATCCATTCGATGTATTCACGAGTACCTCCTTCGTGCCAACTGATTCAGGCCGGTCCGATCCCTTGGCGCGATGCCAAAATTTCGGAAAGAGCGTTTTCGGTTGCATATCTTTCCTTTCATGGGGGGGCGAGCCTGTATTCGAAGTCACACCACCGCTCTGCGTAGACTCACTCTGCACGTCTATCGCGGCGTAATTCGGAATCGGCACTTTCGGCGCAGATGAGGCAGGCGCAATGCTGATAGTCTCCGTCGGCGTGACCGTCTGTTGGTCGCGCCTGCGCTCCCGTTCCGCGTGCAGCGCCAATAACAAGGGATGATCGTTCTGCGGCGGCGATGGTTGCGGTACCTTCGCCGTAGCGACCGGGGCAAGTTTCCGAGACGCTGAGTTCCTGGATGGGCTCCCGCTCTCGGCTTCGCGGCGGACGCCGATAACGAACTCCCGGCCATCCCTGCGGCAATTCCTCGCCACCGCCGAGAATTGCTCGCGTTGCCATCGGATGGTGACGACGGAGCCTACCGCCACCGGCCGCGTGAGCCGCACACAAGCGCCCGAGTTTGACCTGTCCTCCAGCACCGCCGAGGCTTGGCAGTGTTGCCCGCTGGCGTCTTCCCAGCTGATCTCGGCCACTGCCCACATCAGCATGCGCGCTTCGATTTCACGCCCATCCATGCCAGATGTATCGGCCAACAGGCATGCGAGTTTAGTTACTGTTGGATGAAGACGGACTTCGAGCTACCCGTTGGGTCCCACCCGGCTGGTTCGAATGAAGGTTAGGAGATTATGAGAACAAGCGCATCAGGCCCGTAGCAGGCAAGTCTGGGGAGAGGAAATGTGCGTCTTTTCCGGCAGCCCGAGCCAGGGCTTCAGCCGCGTGGTATCCGCTGCGCACCGCGCCTTCCATGGTTGCCGGCCAGCCAGTCGCGGTCCAATCACCGGCCAGAAAGACTCGCTGCCAACCCGTCGTGGAAGATGGCCGGTGGGCATCAATTCCCGGACGCGGCGAGTAAGTCGCGTTCACTTCTTTTATGACGGTGGACTTGGCCAGATTCGCCGATCGCGCAGCGGGAAAGAACTCTCGTACCTCGGCCAGTGCAAGTTCAACGATCTCGTTACGTGACTTGTCGATGAGAGACTTCGACGAACTGACCACCAGTTCGATGTAACTCCCGACCGCATTACCGTTGCCGGAATGTGTCCGGATAGGCTGCAGCCGCGACTTATGGAACATCCACTGAATGGTGCGATCGAGCAGCACGGCATGGTCGAGCTCGGAAATCTGCCGATCGAACCAGAGGTGTATCCCGGTGATGGGCGAGTTTTCGAAATGCGAGATCTGCTCGCGCAACGGCACACTCTCGGGCGAGTCGGGTAGAACGCGATCCAGTGCTTCGAAGGGAAGCGCGATAATCAGGTAGTCGAAGCATTGTTCCGTGCTGCCCGCATTTCCAGCTGCTCGCGCGCGCACCTGTACCTGCGTGCCTTGGGCAGAGAAAGTATCCACTGAGCAGCGGAAATGGAGCACTCCGCCACGAGCCCGCACGTACTCCCCCGCAGCGTTATACAGATCGGTGAGCGGCAGCGCCGGAACCCCCATATGCCGCGCGCCCGGAGACTTCATAGACTCACGCACGACCTGGGCGGCCGCGGAAACAGAAATCCGGTCCAGATCCTCGCTCAAAGCGCTGATCAGAATCGCTTTCCAGAATCTTTCAACTGCATTTTTCGTTTGGCCATGGCGATCAAGCCATTCCTGAAAAGATTTTCCTGTGTCTTGCTGCACCGTCAGCGTGAGCGGCACCAGCGCGCGCGCAATCGCCACCTTGTCAGCCGCGCTCAGAAACGGAAACTGCAGGAACGAAGGCGCTGTGTGCATCGGCGCCGGCAATAACGACGAGCTCATGGTGGACGTACGCCCACCCGGCTCGATGAACGTCATCTGGTCGTACCAGCGAATTTGATCGGCGACGCCGATCCTTTCATAAAATTCGACCAGGTTCGTGCACAGCCGGAACAGCACGTGCTGGCAATTGTCCACCACTTCGCCGGTGCCCGGGTGCTCAAAAGAAGAGGCGCGCCCTCCCAGAAACGGGCGCTTCTCGAATAGCGTCACGTGAAAGCCGATGTCGGATAAGGCACATGCCGCCGCGAGCCCGGCGAGACCGCCGCCGGCAATGGCAACTGTAGGTTGGGACGGAGTAGAGGTCATCCGATCGAAAGTCGCGCCCAGACCCCGATCATGTCAGGCGTTTGATAAAGCCTTTTCCCAAGACGCGCAGCTTTTCCCACGTGCTCAAGGTGACCTTGGCGCTGAAGACGTCATATTGCTTCTCGGCGATTTTTCCCAGCAGGCTGCGGTAGATCGTGA
>QHVR01000046.1 GCA_003223595.1 Acidobacteriota bacterium | reverse complement strand
ATCGTGTGGGATCGGGCGTGCCCAGAAGCTCAGAAGCAGACAGGCCAAAGCTTGCCAGATCTTCCTCTGGCAAATACACCCGGCCCATCGCGGCATCCTCTTTTACATCGCGGATGATGTTGGTCATCTGGAACGCCAGTCCGCAGCGCTCCGCCAATTCCTCGGCCGCGGGATCGCGGTATCCGAAAATGTGAATGCAAACCAGGCCCACCA
>QHVR01000045.1 GCA_003223595.1 Acidobacteriota bacterium | reverse complement strand
GGTGGCGGCGCTTGCTCTCGCCGCTTTCGGGCGTGACCTGATTCCATCGAAAGCCGCGAGTGATCAATCGCGGACCGGGCCGTCTATCAGGCCAGCGCTTGCGCGTTTGAGATCAGAGCGGTGAGTTGACAATCGGAGTCTCAGCACAAGCGCAAGAGCCGCCGTCTGGTTCAGCGCATATCGCTCTGCAGCTTGTGCCGATCCTCCAAGCGCTTCAGATGGAAGAAAAACGGAGTCACCTCGAAGGGCATTTTCTCGGCTGAGGATTCCAGTTGTACCGGTTTGCTCTTAAGCAATTCGATCTGATCCGACCACGGATTCACCCCGATGCGCGATCCCAGCGGCAGCGCCCCAACCTGATCCAGTCGATTCGTCTGCAGCTGTCCGGATCTCGATAAGCCCTGCATACCGGTCAGATGACTGCTCCCGAAATCGTTGCTGAAGCGACCCCGCAACAAGTTCGGCAACTGCGCCGAGCGCGACTCCAAAACTGCCAGGAACAATCCGGCCTTGGCCATCTGATCTTTGTAGGGAGACTTCGCAAATAATTCCAGCCCCTTCCTATCTGCTTCGAGTTCCTGCTCCGGCTCGAAATGAAAATCCAGATGCGAAAATATCTCCAGATCGGAAAACGGCAGCGCCAGTTCAGACAAATACTCGCCCCGATCGGACTGATGCAAAACAATATGTGCCAGTTCATGAGCCAGCACCGCCCCCAGCGTCGCCTCATCCGGCAACACGTCGAGTAACCCCCGGCTCACGATGATGGTTCGGCCGACGACAAACGACTCCAGCGGCGTGGTCAGCAGAACCCGGCAGCGAACCGCTGGAATCTCGATATCATTGGTCAGCAGAATGTTGTTAACAACGGTTTCCAGTACCTTATCCACGTCGCCACTGGGAGCCATCAAACCCGCCACCTGCAATCGCTCCACCAGTTCGTCGTCCGGCGTATAAGTATTCTTCCCCACCGTGTAAGCCGGATTCAGGCTCTGGGATGCCTCGTGACTCTTCGGATCCACCAGGCCCGGCGAGTCCGTCAGAGGTTTGGCAAATTCCCGATGATCGCCCGCATTGGCCAGGTCATATCCCCAGACCCGAGTTTGAGCCTTGAACCATAACTCGTGAATTGTCGGTTCGGGATTCCACTCCTCTGTGTACACATAAGCCGGCATCCAGCGCACGTCCAATGTGTTCACCCGCCAACTGTCGAAATGAAATGCTCTCTTGTCGAACGGCTCCGCGGTGTAGGCTCCGGTGAAGCGCACAATGCTGGCGTTCTCATCTTCGAACCAGATCCGGCCCATGAACCCCCGACTCTCTGTCTTGTCCCGGGGCTTCACGTCCACTACCACGCAACGAACCTCTCCCAGATTCTCGAAGCGCACATACTCAAACGTGTAGTTGGAGCGATCGAAGTGCTCCAGATCGGGAAACAGAGCTTGCACAAATCCGCCGGCCGAAAAGCGCTCTGCGGCAGGTTTATGCCACAACTGGAAGAATCCCCGTCTCGACCGTTCCTGCTGGGCAAAAGAAAGCGCAGTCTCCCCTTTGCTGAGATCCAGGCGGCTCAGGAAATACTGGTCACCGCTGGGAACCATACCCGCTTCCGGATCCCTCTTTTGCTCCTGAACATAAGTCTCGGTAATCGGACGGAAATTGCGCATCAGCGCAATCAGGCTTCGCTCCTGTGAAATTGCCTGGTCGATAAATTGATCAAAGCTGATCGGTTTGCGTGCAGGCGTAGCGCTAGTGGCCGGCGCCACCGAACTGGACTGGCCCTCGGAACTGGCGTTCTGGCCTATGGTATTTCCTTGCAGTGCGAGGCACAGTACTGCTGCCCCTAACCACACTGATCTCCAGGTTGCGGCCATGTTTCAACCAGTTTACTGCGGACGGCCTCATGCGGAGGCGAAATCTAGACAGCAGCGAGCGGGAGATCGGAAAGTTCTTGCATTCTGACAGGCAGCCCAAACCCATTCACCAGGCGCCTTCGCTGCTCCAGGATCTGCTGCATCTCTTCCGGCGTGCCTCGCACAGGCGGAATATTTGCAATCGCGTGGTTGAGCATGGCCCAGCTGACCTCGGACGCAATCACACTATCGCGCGCCTGCGGAAATCCCAGATTCTTTCCCGCCAGAACCGAACGAACGAACACATCCACATCACGTCCAATTTTTTGTCGTACGTCTCTCGACTTAAGCTCAGAGCCCCTCACCGTGGTCGGGTAAAAGATAACTTGCCTTCTGAAAACCAGCCTTGTCCATCCCTCGCTTTGCCTCCGCGCTCTTCATGAACGTATCCCACACAAAACCGGTTCGCAGATTCTCCGCCATCAGCAAGATAATTCCCGTATCAATTCCAATCACGTCGGAGTCATACCAGTTCTTCAACGGATTGAACGCGTTCACAAAACCGTACTTCGTCCAGGATGAGGGATACTTGCTCCGCATCGTCTTCAACACTCGCAGAGTCTCTGCCGGCAAGAACGGCAAAGATCCCCCAGCCGCGCTCGGCACCACCGATCCGTCGATGGGCCCCATGGCTGGCGGGCCTCCCCAAACTACGTATCCGTGCTGCGAGTCCGAGGCGGTGATTCCCCACAATTCTTCGCTGTAATCCGGGAACTGCTTGTTCAATTCCAGGCAGAAGCGGCGATGCACCTCGGTCGCTGTCATGGAGTTCTGAAAATAGTCCGCGAACTTGTCGCGCTTGTTGCGGAAATCGAACCACGCCTGCGAGTACTGGTGTACGAAAAGCGGCGCAAATGATCCGATATACCGCATCCCGTCATATTCGAAAATGAGCCGCTTCCAGGCATTCCAGGTATTCTCCGGAAGTGGATTATGCGCGGCTCCCATGGCCAGCAGGTACAGCATCATCAGTTCGCTGTAGTAATCCCATCGCGAGGGAAGAAATCCCACCTCCGGAGTCCAGCCGTGCGTGAGCAGCGACGTGTCTTCGGCGAGCCAACTCCAATCTACGCGATTCAAAATCAGGTTCGCCAGTTCAACGACGGCGGGGTGGCGGAAGTGTTCACGGCAACTGATGAGCCCGCAGAGCAGGATCGCCGTATCCACGGAGGAAACTTCCGAGTCGTACATGCGCTCCCCGGTCTCCGAGTTGGCGAAGTGGAAAAAGAAGCCACGATGATTCGGCAACTTTTTCCAGAGGAACCGAAGAGTCGCGAAGACGCGCTCCAGCGCTGCGCCGGGGGGTACGAACTTACGCTGATCTCCGATGCAAAGCGCCGTCAGCCCAAATCCGGTGGCCGCGATGCTGGCCGCACTCAGTTGATTGGGATTGCTCAGGTTGCAGCGGTCCTTGACCATGCCCGTATTCGGGCTCCCCTGCTCCCAGAAGAATTGAAAGCTGGCCTTCTCGACGTCGTCAAGAAACTGATCATCCTCGACAGAAAGATTGGTGACCGTACCGATTCTTGCCCCGGCTGGCGCCGCAGGCGTACGTGGGCTCTGCGCGAACGCAGTGCCGCTAGGCAGAATTCCTGCCCATGGCAGCACCACGCCAGCTCCCAGCATCTGGCGTAGAACTTGCCGCCTGGAGAGCACGGGTGCGGGCACATCCGCTATGCTTGTCTTGGCGTGCTTCATGCACACTTGCGAGACGACGGAATCCTGTTCGCTGGCATCATATTGCAGATTTCACTTTATTTTGGTATTTCCCGGTCTAAGGATGCAAGTGAAACTTGGGCCGTTGCCGTCCGCTGGTACCGTTCGAGAGCAAATAAAATGTCCAAATAGCTGACCCAACTCACTGCGCATGACTCGGGCACATAAAATCGAGGTCTGGATTGCACTGATCGTCACCATTCTGCTCGGGGCCACCGCGCTGTCCGTGATTCGCTGGGGCATCCAGAAGCCGATCACTCTTCGTGGGGCGGTGCTGGTTGACGACCCCGATCCCAAAAAGCAGTTGCCCATCGGCGGCGTGGAGATTTCCACGGACAATTTGGCGGTTGCTGATACAAACTCCGAGCCCTCGGGAATGTTCGTTTTGCATTTGCGGAAGCCCATCCGCCACGGACACCCGATTGTGGTTCATTTCCGTGATCCGCGCTACCGCCCGCTGGATCTCAATGACTACGTCGTCGATAAACTCTACATCGTCCATCTCGCGCCCATTGCGGTAAAGCGCCCTCCCCAGAATGGACCGCAAGTCAAAGTCTCCAGCATTCGCATACGCTACACCGTCAAGGCACCCACCGATCTGAATGTCGGCAGTGCAGTCAAAATTTTCGAAGTGCAGAATAAGGGTAACGTACCCTGCAAAGGCCAGAACCCCTGCTCCCCGGATGGCGTGTGGAAAGCCGCCACTGGTTCGGCCAGCCTCGACGCCGGCGCGGGAAACCAATTCCGTAGTCCGCGCGCCTCCTGCATCGCCGGGCCTTGTCCGTTTACCCGCATCGAATCTGACTCCACCAGCCAGGGCGGACGCATTCTCACTGTCTCTGCCCGCAATTGGTCTGACACCGCGACCTTTCTGTTTGAAGCCGAAGTCTTCCGCCCCATGGTGAGCCAGCGGGAGCACTGGTCTTATCCCGCCATCTTTGGCGACGCCATGTCATTCACTCTGCCCGCCAACGCAGAAAGCGTAAGCATCGAGGCCGAGCTCGACGGCCAGCCTATTATCTTTCCCCTCGGCCCTCTCCTGTTCTTGAGCTGGGCATCCTGCGACACCCAAGCCAATCCCGACCGTGGCCGAGTCTATCGCTGCACCCCCAAGCCGGGATACCGATTCCAGTAAACCCGCTGATGCGCTACTAACCCCGTCGAAGGCGCCAAAATCGATGCACCTTCCCTGCTAAAATCTCATCTACACCTTCTGAATGTTTCCCAAGAGCCTGCGGCCGCTGCTTCCGTACGTAAAACGTTATCGCTGGGCATACATTTTCGGCAGCATCTGCGTCCTGTTCACCAATGGCATCTGGATCCTCTTCCCTCTGGTGATCGGCAAAGCTGCCGACGATCTGCACACCGGCGTTACGAAGCACAAGTTGCTCGTCTACGCGGGGATGCTTCTGGCCATTGCCGTCACCAAAGGGATTTTCCAGTTCCTCACGCGGTGGGTGGTGATTGGCATTTCGCGGGATATCGAATTCGATCTCCGCAATGATCTTTTCGCCCGTCTGGAAAACCTGAGCTACTCCTATTACCAGCGTCATCGCACCGGCGACATTATGGCGCGGGCGACGAATGACCTCAACGCCGTTCGCATGCTGCTCGGGCCCGCCATCATGTATTCCGCGAACACGCTGGTTTACACGGTGGGCGCACTGTCGTTCATGATTTCCATCAGCCCCTGGCTGACCCTCTTCACGTTCCTGCCTCTACCCGCGGTCAGCATCGTCATCCAGACCTTCGGCCGCCGCATTCACGAGCGCTTCGAGCGCATCCAAGCCATGTTCTCCGATATCTCCGCCCGCGCGCAGGAGAATTTTTCCGGAGCACGCTTGATTCGCGCCTACGTGCAGGAAGAAGCCGAAATCAAATCCTTTGAGGCCGAGAACAAGGAATACATTCGCCGCAGCCTCAAACTGGTTCGCCTGATGGGAATGCTCTGGCCCACCCTGGAACTGATGCTGGGCTGTGCCGTGGTTCTCGTGCTCTGGCTGGGAGGCCGCGAAGTTCTCACCGGACAGTCCACGATTCACCTGTTCACAAAACTGGGAACAGAGAATCCCGGAATTGCGACCACGCTGAAGCTCGATGGCTCGATGAGTGTCGGCCAATTCGTCTCCTTCAGCACCTACATGATGCAGCTCACATGGCCGGTCATCGCTCTCGGATGGGTGATCAACATCTTCCAGCGCGGAACCGCCTCGCTGATTCGCATCAACGAGATCATGCAGGAAGAACCCGAAATCAGGGATGTTCCCGCCGCCCGGGACTATGACATCCGAGGCGACGTTGAATTTCGGCATCTCAATTTCAACTACGAAGGCAAGCAGGTTCTGCACGACGTGAACCTGAAGATCCCTGCGGGCACCAGTCTGGCCATTGTCGGTCCCACCGGATCAGGCAAGACCACGCTCGTTGATCTGATTCCACGCATCTACGACGCCGATCCTGGAACCGTGCTGATCGATGGCCGTCCCGTCCGCGACTACTCGTTGTCATCGTTGCGCCGAAACATCGGCTTCGTGCCGCAGGAGACTTTCCTCTTCAGCGACCGCATCCGCGAGAACATCGCGCTTGGAGTGGATTCGGCCACCGATTCTGAAATTCACAATTCCGCGGAGGCCGCGAACATAGCGGTCGACATCGAAGCCTTCCCCGAATCCTATGACACCATGGTTGGAGAGCGCGGCATCACGCTCTCGGGCGGACAGAAGCAGCGTACCGCCATCGCCCGCGCGTTGATCCGTAACCCGCGCATTCTGATCCTCGACGACGCTCTTTCCAGCGTGGATACGCAAACCGAAGACAAGATCCTCAATCACCTCCGCGACGTAATGCAGGGCCGCACGACGATCTTCATCTCTCACCGCGTCTCTACGGTCCGCAACGCCGATCGGATCGCCGTCCTGCACGGCGGCCGGATCGTGGAACTGGGCACGCACGACGAACTCCTGGCCCGGAACGGCTATTACAGCGACCTCTACAACAAGCAACTGCTGGAAGAAGAATTAGCGGAAGTCTGATCAGCTTTGACCCTCCGTTGACAACCTCCCCGCATCCGTCGTCTAAACTGTCCTGATTACGATAGCCATGCAACGCATCAATACCCCTGAGATCCTCGATTCCAATAGCTGCCCGCGAGACGAAGTCGACACTTCACTCCAGGATCTGTGCCGCATAAACCGCTGGTTCGGCGGAGTCGCCACCACCCGCAGCCTTATCGAACGTGTCGCGACGGCTGCGGGCGAGAAACACTTCTCCCTGCTGGAAGTCGCTGCCGGATACGGCGAAGTACCCAGAGAAGCAGGCAAGCAGCTATTGCGAAAAGGCATCAAGCTGGACATTACCGATCTCGACCGCGTTCCCACACACCTGCAGCCCAGCCATCGTTCTCTGGTTGGCGACGCGCTCGCGCTTCCGTTCCGTGACAACAGTTTTGATATCGTGAGCTGCAGCCTGTTCGCGCATCATCTGGAACCTGCGCAACTCGCTCGCTACGGCGAGGAGGCCTGTCGCGTGGCGCGCCGCGCCATCCTGATCAACGATCTAATCCGTCACCCGCTCCATTTGGCGCTGGTCTACGCGGGCTTTCCCTTGATGCGAAGTCACATCTCCCGCGTCGACGGAGTAGCCTCAGTACGCAGAGCGTATGAACCCGGCGAGATCCGGGAAATTCTATGCTCCAGCGCCTGCTGCCAGAAGATCGAGATCTCAACCCATTATCTGTTCCGCATGGGAGTAATAGTCTGGAAGGCATGAGGCTTTGCTCCTGTGGACCCTGTGGTGAAGCTTACTTGGAGATGACGTCGACAGGCGCGTCGACCCGTAAAGGCTTCCCAGGTGTATTCGTCACTTGAATCGTGCGTCCGTGCTTGGCGTACACGGCAATCACCCCAGGTTGAGACCAATCCAAATCCCAACCGTTCTCGATCGCCACCAGCGTATAGCTGCCCGGCGCAACATCCCGCATGCTGAATGTTCCATCCAGATCGCTCTGATCCCGGCGGAACAAATCGCGATTCCCTTCCACGTCCTTGGGAACCAGCACCACCATCGCGCCCGCGAAAGGTTTCCCTGCGCGCTTCGCAACGCCCTCGACAACCACGCTGCCGACCAGAGCCGTAACTGAGATCGACGGGGTAGAACCCGCCGTGATCGTCACGCGCCGACCAGTCACTTTCGCTCCATCAGCCGAGATTCGAGAGATCGAGTAATACCGGCCTCTGCTGAACACAACTACTTCATACTCTCCGGGCGGCACCTGCTGCACTTCGGCCTCTCCCTTCTCGTCGACACGCGCTGCCCTCATCCCGGTCCCCCCGTGCGAGCGCAAGCCCACAGCGACCGTACCCGGTTTGCCGAGTTCCGCAGCTTGCACGTTCATTTTCACGGTGCTGAACGCCTCGGCCGTCGAGGTGTCGAGCTGTTGCCCTTCCGTCGTAATATCAACACCACTCACCTGCATCCCTGCGTTCGGTCCCTGCAGCCGCACATCGTAGCGTCCGGCGGGAATCCCATCCACTTCCATGACGCCGGGAGACACCATAGCCATGTTTGTCGGATTGATAACCGTCGATCCATCGAACGAGTGCTGCTCGAACAGCGGTGACGCGTAGCCATGTTCCTGGTCCCCGATCATATGAAAACGCAGCCGCAGCGCCGGAACGGGATTCAGATGAATGTCCACCTCCAGCCGCTCCCCGCCTTTCACCGGAATCGGCGTTGCGCTCTCCGAGTCGGTTACATCCGGATAGTAAGTTACGGGATACGCCACATTGAGCGAGCGATCGACGTTCGCGGTATCCTTGACCTGATTTCCCGATGCGGCCCCGCCCGCGTCGGATGGAGGACTCACCGCGTACCACGGCTTCCCCGTTGCCGAAAGGTAGTATGTGCGCGGCCTGAGCGAGAGCATCTCGTAGGCACCAAGATCGTTCGTAAAAACCGTTTGTGCTTCGCGGATCTTGTCCACGCCCTCACTATGATCGTCGACGTAAAGCGTAACTTTTGCGCTTCGAACGGGCTCCCCCACCTCGTCAAGTACGTTTCCATAGATGACGCCATTGGGCGCGAGTTTCAGCACAAGGTGTTCGGTATCGAGGCCCGCACCCGTGACGATGGCCGTCGAGAACTGATCGTGCTGATCGTATGCCGCAGGAATGAACCCCCGCTTCATCCCGCTCAGCGAAAATTTACCAGCAGGTACGGCGGGAAACACGAAGCGGCCATCTTCCGCCGTAACGATGACTTGGACCTTCTGGGTGTCCCTGGTATCTGCCAGCGTGACGCGCACGCGCCCGAGCGCATGCCCGTCAACCTTGCTCACCACGGTTCCCGAGACCCGGTGCTGCCCGGTGAACTTGTACGATGGTTCGGAATTCTGCGCCACAACTCGACATCCGCAGACAGCAAGACAGCACACCGCAAGAGCCATGCTCCGCGCAGTCGAGCTTCGAGGATTCCCCAGCATGTCTACTCCGCGCTTATAACGCTCTGCAGTTGCACCGTGGTCTTCTGCCCGGCGCTCAAATGCACGACCTGCCCCTGCGATTCGTAGGCCTTCATGGCCTCAGCGTCACGGTATGGAAGATTCGGTTGCTGTACGCTGAACGCCAGAATCCGGTAGTCTCCCGGCGCCATCATCTGGGCATTGAACTTGCCATCTTCCGACACCACCAAAGGCTGGAATTGTCCCGCGCTCTCCGGCAGCGGCACGCAATACACAAACGCTCTCGGCCCCGACCCTGAACCAGGAGCGGAGTTTTGCTGGCCGGAGGAACTGATCGTACCGTCCAGTTCACCGCCATCATCCCGCATCGTGATTTCAATCGCCGCGCTCTATCCAGAACTGACCGTGAATGGCTGGTGAAGCAAGTCGAGCGAACCCATCGTCGCGGATGCGATGTAGCCCCGTGATGTCGAGACTCGCAGCCAATAACGTCCCGGAGCAACTCCCTCCAGCACCAGCGACTGGTCATCCGGTGGAGTGGGCGGCCGAAGCGCGGCACCGCGGGGCTCGATCTCGTCCAAGCTCTCAAGCCGGGCCTGCAGATACAATCGCGGCCCTCGCAACACGTAGGAATGCTTTCCATCCGACCAGCCTGCGGAACTGTTCGGCGATGAGTCGCCGAACTCTTCTTTGACTTGGACTGGGATATTGGTATTGGGCGCCAGGACAAGCGTCGGCCCTTGCACGGGCGCATCTCCCACTCGGATACTCACGCTCCCACTTACCGAGTTCGGACCGTACGTAGTGGCCTGCACCGTATAGCTGCCGGCCGGCAACATGCCTTCGATCCTCTGTTCGTTCGAGTTGAGGCCCAGTTCAAATCGGGATCCCTGTTGCCCTTCCACCGTAACGCTGAAACCATTGTTGATATCCGCATTCGCGACCGGAA
This sequence comes from Acidobacteriota bacterium, assembly GCA_003223595.1. Classification (GTDB taxonomy): domain Bacteria; phylum Acidobacteriota; class Terriglobia; order Terriglobales; family Acidobacteriaceae; genus Sulfotelmatobacter. Next base: position 3,447 of record QHVR01000045.1, on the reverse strand, counting down.
TTCGGACCTGGTGATACGGCTTGCCCTGAATCTCTATGTCGGCCTGGACCGTCTGACCAGCGTCAAGTTCGATGGCAGCCGCGGCCGAAGGCTCTGCGCCTCCCGGATAGTAAACCGGCGGGAAGCCGTACACCTGCGAACCGGGCACTTGGGCTACCGGATCGTTGTCCATCCATTCGCGCGTAAAAAGTTTGTACGATCCCGGAAGCAGTTCCGCAAAGCGAAACTCTCCCGCCGAGTTCGCCTGCACGGTCGGTCCCGGCACCCAGCGCAGGACTCCCTCTTGTACCTGTCGGCTCAGCAACTGCACCATCACCCCGGTCGCAGCCTCGGCTCCGGCTGCCGTAACCCGGCCTTTGATAATCCCCTCCGGAAGCAATGGAACGCTGATGTCATTGCCGGAAGCCGTTTTCTCCTTGGCGCCGATCTCGACGGGAGGATCCAGAAACCCAGGCTTGCGGGCCATCAGCGGGACAGGTGCATGATTTGCTGCGAACGACCAGGATCGCGCAGCTGGATCGGAGTACGCGAAGTTTGTGCCGGTGTCGGACGCCGATTTGGGCACGGTGAACTCAAAATGCCCATCCCCGTCGGTGAGCACTGCGTATCGATTATCGGCAGAATAAACCAGCGCGCGAGGGATGGGAGCCTGAGTAACGGAATTGACAACAGTTCCGCGCAGCGTCTCAGTTTCCGAGCCATCGCTCTCCGCAGCCTGTGCGATGACGTCCCGGCAAAGCAGGAAAGAGAATGCCAACACAGCGGCAACGCGGAATGTCGGTAACGAGTACAACAGAAGGGCAGAACTGCGCTGTTTCACTGCTCCTGCGTTGTTCCGAAAAAAAATCATTTCGGCGCTCTACTTCTGAATCAGGGCTTCTGCCACAGTACGGCAGGCTACCGTTTCACCTTGAGTATGACAACTCGCCCAGAGAAGAAGTTCCCCAAACTATCTGACGACGAGCACTTCCCTGACGTTGTCCCGGGCGAGGAAGAATTTTATGGAAGCGAAATCGCGGAAGAGAGTTTCGATGTGCCGGTTATTGAACACGCGCTGCAGCCGGAAGCCTTCGCCGACGGTGGTGTGCACCGCTCCCGTGGGCCCGCGGCGCGCTTCCCGCCGGGCAGTCACGCGCTGCATCTCCAGAGTGTCTTTGTCGAGAATGTGGAAGCGATAGCAGGGCGAATCCGGCCCGGCATCCTTGGTATGAAAAAACGCCAGCATCATGCCGCCCGGTTTCAACACCGACCACAGGCGACCCATGACCGGACGTACCAGGCTTTCATCCAGATAATCGGGCAAGTTCCAGCACAGGACAACATCAAAGTGCGCCGCCGGGTATTGCAGGTTTTCTCCCAGAAACTTCCGGCTATCCAGGATCGCATTGCCCTGCTCGTCCTTGGTGGCCAGATGCGGCTCGGTCGACGCTACCAGCAAATCTTCGCTGTAGATCTTGTGTGCCCGCTCGGTGAAGAAGCGGATATTGGTCGGCGACGTCGAGCCCAGATCAAGAACGCACAGGGGAGTCTCGGAATTCCACAGCCGCGCGAGTTCGCCCAGCCCGCTGGAGCGGCGCGTCAGTTTCTGAGTCGCGGCCGGCGTCTGGGCCGACGTGCCACTCGATGAACCCCGAAAAAGCTTCATGAAGTTTTGCGTGACGGATGCCATCTGACCTGTCCTGCCCAGCCCGACGCATCCACAGCTCTGGGACTGAAAGCTTCACTCGCAAGTAATACTTTAACTCGCATGGCGCAAATGGCAGTAGTTACTTTCCGGCAGCCTTTTCGGCTTTGCCCTGGATGTCCACTTTCCCCTTGAGAAATGCCCCCTCTTCGATGGCGATCCGCTGGGTGGCAATGTCTCCGTTGACGACGGCCGACCTGCGTAATTCTACGCGATCACTGGCTATGACATTGCCATCGAGTTTCCCTTGCACAATCACGCCCTTGGCTTCCACCGAGGCTTTCACCTGGCCGTTCGGTCCGATGGTTAAAGCATTGCCTTTCAAGGCGATACTGCCTTCCACTTGACCATCGACATAAAGGTCTTCACTGCCCGACAATTCGCCCTTGATCACCACCGACTTACCGATCTGCGCCAAGTCTGCTGACAACGGAGCACTCATCGATGTTCTCCTTGGAAGCGGATACTGCCGGATTGAAAAGGCAGATACTGGGACTACCGCGTCGCTCCCATCGACTATACCGACTCGCCGCGCCAGCGGCAAGCAACTCAGCCGCACAAATCGCTCTCTCGTAACCATAAGGGCTACGCGACGCAATCATTTGCGCCACATTGCTAAACTAAACTTGCCAATGCTTTCGAATCGGGAAAACCGAAGCGCGAGCGGCCTTCTTTGCGCCACTCTGCTGGTGCTTTTATCGCTCGCCGCTCCACTGCGCGGCCAGGAAAACCGCGCCCCGGAAATCTCCGCCGCAGAACTGGTCCGCCTGACCGTCGCTCATGAGATGGAGGCCGCCCAGGACGACTCTCACAAGCACCTCTTCCGTTCCCGCAAGCAGGTTCCGCGCGGCTCACAGACTCGCCTTTATATCGAGACCAATGATTCGATGGCCGGCATGACCATCGCTTACAACGATCAGCTGCTCACTCCGCAACAGCAGAAAGCTGAACAGGATCATCTGGCTTGGCTGGCAAGCAATCCTGAGCAACTCCGCAAAAAACGTGCGCAGGAAAAAGCAGATGAGCAGCGCACGCTGCGAATCCTTCGCGCTTTGCCCAATGCTTTTCTGTACGAGTACGACGGGACCGAAACCGGAGAACCCGACGTGGGAAAAGCCGGCGATCCGCTCAGGAAATTGAAGTTCACCCCAAATCCCGCCTATTCCCCACCCAGTCGTGTCGAGCAGGTTCTGCAGGGATTGAAGGGCTATCTCCTCATTGACGCCGCCGCTCATCGGCTCGCGCGCATCGAGGGCACGCTGTTTCGCGATGTGACCTTCGGCTGGGGAATTATCGGTCACCTTGACAAGGGCGGCTCTTTTCGCGTCCAGCAGGCCGATGTCGGCGATGGATCCTGGGAAATCACCTCCATGAAGCTGAAGGTGACCGGGAAGATTCTGCTCTTCCGAGGACTCAGTATCACCACGGATGAGGTGTTCAGCGATTTTCAGCAAGTGCCCGCGGACTTACCCTTCTCCAGAGGCGTGGACCTGCTAAATGCCGAACAGCAGAAACTCGCGCACGAAGGTGAATCTAAAGCAGAACGCTGACTCTACGGCGGGCCCGTATGGGCCAGGGGTGGAGGCTCATTCTCGCAGGAAAAAACATCGAATCACCCCTGATAGACTCTGAAGAATGAACCAGCGCTGGAATGCATTGCTGGTCAAAGCAGCATGCGTCTTTGTTGGTGTTGCCGCATCTCTATCCGCGCAGCAATCAATTGACAGTGATCCGGTGCTTCTACTGCGTGCCGATGCGAAACG
>QHVR01000677.1 GCA_003223595.1 Acidobacteriota bacterium | reverse complement strand
CCCACCGTCAAACCATCCACCCGAATGGTGGGCGCGGCCACCGACCCTCGGAATTCCAAATCGCTGGCAATTTCCGAGATATTAAAGAACAGATCTTTCAAATTTCCCGCCACCGTAATCTCTTCCACCGGGTACCCGAGTTCTCCATTCGAGATCCATAACCCGGACGCCCCACGCGAGTAATCGCCGGTCACCAGGTTCACTCCCTGCCCCAGGAATTCCGTCACGTACAGGCCCTCTTTAATATTGGCGATCAGTTCTTTGGCACTCTTCTGGCCCGGTTGCAGAAAATAGTTTCCCGGCCCGATGCCCGGAGTTCCCGCCAAACCGCGCGCGGCATTCGCCGTAGTCTGCAGGCCCAGCTTCTTCGCCGTGTACGTGCTCAGCAGATACGATTTCAGCACCCCATTCTCAATCACCACGGTGCGCCGCGTCGGAATACCTTCGCCGTCAAATGGGCTAGTGCCAAATCCGCCGGGGATGGTTCCATCATCGATGACCGTGACGTTGTCCCCGGCAATCTTTTCCCCCAGTTTCCCCGCCAGGAACGACGCGCCCCGGTACACCGAGTCTCCGTTGATCCCCTCGAAAATATGTTCCAGGATCGACGTCGACACCATGGGATCAAACACCACGGGCACCCTCGCCGTCTTTACCCGGCGCGCCCCGAGCCGCCGGATCGTGCGCTCCGCCGCGATCCTGCCAACTTTTTCTGGGGCATCCAACTTCTTCAGCATGCGCGCCACCGAAAACCAATAGTCGCGCTGCATCCCGCCATCTTCGGTCTGCGCGATCGGCACCGCCGCCACTGAGCAATAAGAACGAGAATACTCTCCGACGAAGCCGTGCGAGTTAGCGAGCACTTTGTGCCCAGTCGCGGCGTCGAATGATCCTCCCTCGGAATTCTTGATGCGCGCGTCAAAATCGAGCGCCGCTTTCTCCGTGCGCCGCGCGTAATCGATTCTCTCCGGCCCAGGCAGCGAATACACGTCTTCGTGATACAGATCCAGATCGCCCGCAATCTGCCCCAGTTGATCGGCCGCCGGAATACCGCCGAATGGATCTTCGGAAGTAATTTTCGCCAGCTCCAGCGCCGAACTCAGCATGCGATCGAGGCCCGCCCGCGAGAAGTCGCTAGAGTACGTGCTGGCCGCCCGCTGCCCGAAAAAGACCCGCACTCCAATCGCCCGGGAACCGGATTCCTTAAGCGTTTCCACCTGGCCCAGCCGGACCAGTGTGGAGAATTCATCCCCTTCGCGCACGACGCATTCGGCAGCGGTCGCCCCGCCCTTCATGGCGCGCCGCACGATGTCGGTCGCGACTTCTTTGAGATCAGTTTCGAGTTTCGGGTTTCGAGTTTCGAGTTCAGTTGGAGTCATCAAATCCTTTTTTACGGAAGCATCTCGCCTGCAAGCGCCGTCCGAAGGGAAGTATCCGTGCGATCCGTGCCAATCCGTGGCGAATTACTGCATGAAGGCGCCCGGATCTTTCCGGGTTGAGAGTCGGAATCCCGACGCCCACCGGCACCGCCTGTCCGTCCTTGCCGCAGGTGCCCACGCCTTCGTCCAGCTTCAGGTCATTTCCCACCATCGACACGCGCGTCAACACATCCGGACCGTTGCCAATCAGCGTCGCGCCCTTGATAGGAGCGGTAATCTTGCCGTCTTCGATCATGTACGCTTCGCTCGCGGAGAACACGAATTTCCCATTCGTGATATCCACTTGCCCTCCGCCGAAGTTCACCGCGTATACGCCGTGTTTCACCGAGCGAATAATGTCTTCCGGATGATCCTCGCCCGCGAGCATGTAAGTGTTGGTCATGCGCGGCATGGGAATGTGCTCGTAGCTTTCTCGGCGTCCGTTCCCGGTATCGGAAATGCCCATCAGCCGTGCCGAAAGCTTGTCGCTCAAATAGCCCTTCAGAATTCCCTTTTCAATCAGCACCGTCTCCTGCGTGGGCGCGCCTTCGTCATCCACATTTAGCGATCCACGACGCCACGGCATGGTGCCGTTGTCCACCACGGTGCATTTCTCGCTGGCCACACGCTTCCCCACCAGCCCCGCAAACGCCGACGTCTTCTTACGGTTGAAATCGGCTTCCAGTCCATGTCCCACGGCCTCATGCAAAAGCACTCCCGGCCATCCCGGACCAAGCACGACTTCCATTTCTCCCGCCGGAGCCTCGCGCGCATCGAGTTGCAGCAGCGCCTGCCGTGCCGCTTCCTTCGCGAAGTATTCGGGATTCTTGTCGCTGAAGAAGAAATCCAGCGCCACGCGCCCTCCTCCGCCAGCACTGCCCCGCGCTGAAGTAGCCTCGGTCTTGGCGATGCACGACACGTTCATCCGCGCCAGCGGTTGAGAATCCTCGGCAAACGTTCCATCCGAGGCCACCACCAGAATATTGCGCAGTTCGTCCGCGTAGCTGGCACGCACTTCTTTGATCCGCGAATCGTACGCGCGCGCGGCCTTGTCGGCGCGCATCACCAGCTCGACTTTCGCGCTGATCTCCGCATCCACGCTGGGCAGGGTTACCGGGTAAAGGCTGCGGGCCGCCGACTTTTGGAATCCGGCAACTTTGGCTTTCGCGGGAGCGCTGGCGATCAATGCCGCCGTGCGCGCCGCGTGCAGAATACGATCCGAGGAAAGGTCGTCCGTGTAGGCATATCCCGTGCGCTCTCCCGAGACCACGCGCACTCCGCATCCCGCCGAAATGCCCTGCGAGGCGGACTTCACCATCGATTCGTCCACCACCAACGAGGTCGAAGACAGGTATTCGAAGTAGAGGTCAGCGTAATCGCCGCCGGCAGAAAGAGCCGCGGCCAGGTAGTGCTCCAGGTCGCGTTCCGTGAGGCCATAGTGCTCGAAGAAGAAACGGGCTTTGTCTTTAATAATTTCCACGTAAATTAGATGCCCGCGAGCTTAGCGAAGACTCCACGGGCCACTCCCATCCCAGATTGTCTCGATCTTCTGATTATCCCACATGCGCAATCAGCAGGGCTCAGCAGCCCGACAGCCTTCCGGAACACGGCACACCTCGCACCATGAATTCCACAGCCGCAATGTTCATCCGTCACAGACTTGTGCCTGCCCGATGTGCACAATTCTCCCGTGACCCCCGAAAGCCTCACCCGCACGGTGCAGGACTTCCTCGCCGAAGCTTCCGGCGCTCTGGTGCTCGAGGATGGCGCTGTCTCCTTCGATCTGGCTCGGGCCAAGTATTCCATCTCCGGCGAATACAACAAATGCCTGCTGCATCTGTGGTCAGCGGAGCGCAATGCCGTGCGCCGCGTGCTCGACGCCGAAGTAAAGTCCGGGACGCTGCGGCTCGCGGTGCAGCGCTTGGGCCAATCGCGTCCAACCAAATTGGAAATTTGCCGTGAGCGCGATCGTCGATCTCCTTCCGCGAAAAAAGCAGCGCGGGCCAGCTATGAGCGAAAATTGCGCCGCGTCATCGAAAGGCATTTCCCCGGCTTCACCATTGCCCGGCTGACCTCCGGCATCGATCTGGAAAAATCTTTTGTGGGCGTCAATGCGTCGGAGGCTCAGTCTTCTATCGATGCAGCATTGAGCTTCGCCATTCTCTGGCTCGATCTGTGCCGCGAGCGCTCTGGCGGAAAATTCCTGGTCGAGGGACTCGTAATGATTATCCCTCATGGCTGCTCGTCGCTGGTGCGAGAGCGCATGGCCAATCTGAATCGCTCCGCCGCCAAGTGGCGGCTTTTCGAGTTCAACGAGCGCCACGACTCCATGGTTGAAATCGACTGCACCGATCGGGGCAATGTCGCGACCAGGCTGGTGCATGCTCCCAACGAGGCCAGCGCTCTCCAACGCTTCGCCGCATCCATTGCACGCATCCAGCAGATTCTGCCCGGCTGCGAGGTC
>QHVR01000044.1 GCA_003223595.1 Acidobacteriota bacterium | reverse complement strand
CCTTGTTCCTTGAGCGCGGGAAGGCTCGGGAACCTGCTGTGGTTTGGAGCTGGCTCAAAGCGCCCTGGGCCGGCAGTTGGAAGTTGGCAGTTCGACTGAAGGAGATCGGCTATGGACAGCAATAAGCCGGCACAAAACATCCAGGATTCCTTCCTCAATACGGCCCGAAAAGAGCGAGTGAGTATCACCATTTATCTGCTCAGCGGAGTGAAGCTGACGGGCCGCATCCGCTCCTTTGACAAGTACTCGGTAGTGCTCGAGGCGAACGGTCAGGAGCAACTGATCTTCAAGCACGCCATCTCAACGGTGGTAATGGGGCGCGGGGTGGTGACGCATACCGCACACGCGCCTCATTCGGAGAGGGCGGCCAACGGGCCAGTCCCCGCCGCCACCGCAGCGACGGCTTCGGGCACTGAAGGATAGGCGTTTTCCGCTTGGGAAGTTCTCATCGCAACGCATCCCGCGCCAGTACACGCGCCGGCTCACGTGTGCCTTTAAAAGCCAATGGTGCGGACGAGCGCTCGCAGACTGAGAAAGCTTTTCTGGTGGGGCTGGAAGTACGTTCCAAGCGCGGCAAGGGATCGGTTCCGGCTCACGCCGCGGCGGCCCGGGACGCGGCTGCGATGGGCGCGGAATCCCCCACTCCCGCCCGAAAAGATGCACCGGTAAAGTCTAGGCCCGTCATTCCCGAGTTCGACGCGGACGAATCTCTGGCCGAACTGCGGGCGCTCGCCGAAAGCGCGGGAGCGCAGGTGTCGGGCGAAATGCTGCAGCGCCGCGACCGGCCTGATCCAGCAACCCTGATCGGAGCGGGCAAGCTGGAGGAGATCGCGGGCGCGGCAGCCTCGGTAAATGCCGACGTTCTGCTGTTCGATCACGACTTGAGTCCTTCACAGCAGCGCAACATAGAAAAGATTGTTGGCCGGCGGGTGATTGATCGCACCCAGCTCATCCTCGATATTTTTGCCCGGCATGCGCGAACGCGGGAAGGGCAGTTGCAGGTCGAACTGGCGCAACTGAAGTACATGATGCCGCGCCTGGCCGGGCACGGTGTGGAGATGTCGCAACTCGGCGGCGGAATTGGAACGCGCGGTCCGGGTGAAACTCAGCTCGAAACCGACCGGCGAAAGATTGCGCGCCGGGTCCGTCACCTGGAGCAGCAGTTGGAGAATGTGCGCCGGGTGCGCGCCCAGCAGCGGCAGCGGCGCGAATCTGCCCCGCTGGCCACGGTGGCATTAGTCGGATACACCAACGCCGGCAAATCAACCTTGTTTAACGCCTTGACCCAGGCGGGAGTCTTGTCTTCTCCAAAGATGTTTGCGACGCTGGACCCTACGATTCGCGGCATTGATCTGCCGTCGAAGCGAAAGGTCTTGCTGTCCGATACCGTGGGATTCATCCGGAATTTGCCGCACACGCTGGTCTCCGCATTTCGGGCCACTCTCGAAGAAGTGCAACGCGCGTCGCTGATTCTGCACGTTTCCGACGCGAGCAGCCGGCTCTCCGCCGAGCAGGATGCGCAGGTGGAAATTGTCCTCAAGGAATTGGAAGCGGAGAAAAGAACGCGCCTGCGCGTGATGAATAAAGTCGATCTGCTGGATGACGAAGTCGCGCAGTCTTTGCTGGCCGAGGGTTCGCGCCCGGGTTCGCGCACGGTTTACGTATCGGCAATCGAAGGAGCCGGGCTCGACACCTTGCGCGAGCGCATCGACCAGATGATTGAGGAAGACCGCGTGAGCCGCGTGCATCTGCGCGTTCCGCAGAAGGAAGGGAAGACGCTGGCCATGCTGGAGGCGCGTGCGCGAATTTATTCCAGGAAATATCAGGACGGCGCCGTCGAATTCGAAGCCGACGCCCCGGAATCGCTAGTGCGGCGCGTCAAGCAGTTTGTGGTGAATCACTAAACCAGCGTGGACCACGCCACGGGATCGCGTAAAACGAAAGTGGCCCGTCTTCACCGCCGAAGATGGGCCACACGCTTAAGTGGTTCTAGTTGCGCGACCGGCTTAGCGGTTCACTTCTTTCCAGGAAAGCCGCGTGACGCTCATGTGAACTGGTCCGGCAGGAATGCCAGCCTGTCCCGGTTGTGGTACGGCCGTCGGGAACCATGGCGGGCCAAAATTATTGGCAAAGCGCCGGTCATAGTAGGTGTTTCCCGTGCTGATATTCACGCTGTGCGCCTGATCTTCCGCGCGCCCACCGACAATCGTCCAGGTACCGATTGATCCTCCTGGAGTGGCAAAGCCACTGCTTCCGCTGCCAATGGCGGCGAGGCTGGCATTCACCGTCAGGTTGCCGTTCGAGTTGGGATATAAGTTGATGTTTGAGGTGGTGAAGATTCCTAATACTCCCGCGTTGGTGGAAGCATTCAATGTGTCGGCCGGGATCGAGACCGGAGATTGCATATAGGTCAGGTCCCCGGTGATGCTGACACTGCTGGAGGCCACCACGGTGATGCCCTCGTTATTCTGCACTGTACCGTTCAATCCAGTAATGGCTCCGTTCACATAGAGCAAGGCGGGGTTGACGGCGTTGCCGGAAGGATCGTTCTGCACAATCGCTTGCCCCGTATTCGGATCGAGTTGCTGCGGAATGCCTGCTAACGACAAGGTGGTTCCACCCGAGGACACTGTGGTCAAACCAGCAACGTTATCCAAGATGATGGTTGTGGTCGTAGAGCCCTGAGTGATGGTATAGGTCTGGGTAGGATTGGTCGTGCCATCCCCACCCGTTGTGGCAGCCAAGGTGATCGAAGCGTTGCCGTTGATATAGAAACCTCCACCGGCGCCATCGCCGCCCGTGGCTGGATTGCTGCCGTATACTTTCTGGCCACTCGAATTGGTGTAGTAAGGAATGAAAACGCCGGTGGGTGCAGCTCCACTGGCTGGATACGCCACGCCTTTCACCGTCTTGAGTTCATTGTTCATCTGGCTCTGGCTGGGCGGGGGATCGGGAGCGCAAGGTGTCACGGTGCAGGGCGGAGTGCCTTTGCCATCCAACACAGCCTGCGCCTGGTTGTACGTGTTCGAAGGCGGCGTAACCGTATTCTGGCTCAACTGTAAGCCATTCTGAAACGTGGGGGCCTTGAAACCCTTGGGAGCGGTGGGTGAATCCGTGCACTGGTTGGTCCACCAGCTCACATTCGCTCCCGCCTGGCCGACTGTATCGGTGAAGGTGTATCCAGGATTGCTGTAGTTGCCGAAGTTCCATTGGCCATCTGTGAAGAAGGGTCCTGTCATCGTGCCCGGGACCAAGGCTCCCTGGCAGTCACCGAACTTGGTGATGAAAGCGCCCCACTTGGAAAACTTTGGCGGACCGCCCGCTGCCAAGGTTCCGGTGATGTTGCTGTAGCGCACAATGCCATTCTCGGTGATCTCTTCCGCTTCCGTTCCGGCGGACTGTCCTTTCACTGTGACCTCGTAAGGGTAAGTGCAGGTCCACACGAGGTCGCCATTGCCGGGACTGTTGCCATCGTTCGCATTGGGGCTGGAGACGCACCCCGAAGCGGCGCTGAGCACCGGATTGCCGTCAGGATTCGCGATTAGCTGGAACTGCGCCTTCCATGAGCCGGGATCGACGATGCTGTAATAGCTGGCCTGATACGGGGCGTAAGAAGCGGTCACAGCCGCTGGTACGCCGTTCAGTGGGAGCGGTGGATTCGCGGCGTTGTTCGCGTTCCCTTTAACGCTGTTCGCGATCGACTGCACAACCACGTTGACCCCTGAGTCTGCCGCATAAAATGACCCGCGATAGTTGCGGTAATAACCGTTAATCATGGTGTCGGAGGAAACCAGCAGAACCATGGCCACACTGGCCGCGCTCAACAGCGCCAGCAAGATCAACGTAATCAACAAGGCGGCGCCACGAGCGCCATCGTGCGCCCTGTCTGCCGCAAAACCAGCTTTCTTGCCGGGGGCATTGAACATCGTTTTACTGCTCATAAAGCCTCCTGAAAAATCCGACCTGGGCTAAAAAGAATTGCAGCTCTCCACTCAGTTCGCGTTGCCTAAATCGTCGCTGCTCATATTTCGAAGATCCACCGCCACTGATGCCTGTTGAACCCAATAGGGCCCATTATCGAAACTGTTCTGGAAATTCGAGACGCTGATATCGCTACGGGGTGTCGTCCGGCCAATCATGGAAATACGTATGGCGCGGATGAGATTGAAATCGTTGGGATCATTTGCCGGTGGTGGAACCTTGGTGCAGTCGGCATTGTTCACCGCGTCACTGCAATAGTTCGCCGAGTTGTAGAAATAGTTCGCGATCTCGGTTGCGCCTTGAGCCGCGTTGTCCCATAGAGCCGCGCCAATCTTGAATCCGATCACCTGATCAGTGAGAACCGTTGAATTAGCCGCGGTGCACGTGACACCCAGGCAGCGCAGCAGTTGCGGGTCGTTCGCATTCGTGGGGCTGTTCTGAACTGCATAAGTAATGTCATTGCCGCCGGTGCCGAGATCAATGATGTACGAGCCGTTCGGGAAGGGATAATTGAGGCCGTTCGCCTTATTGAAGTTATTGCCTCCAACCGTGGTAGCGAACAGGCCCAATGGATCCGTGGCTGCGCCGGTCGGGTTGTGCTGCAGCTGAATTCCGTTTCCCGTGACTCCAGCATCTTTGGTGAGCACGACGAAGCTCATGCAATAGGTGAAGGCGCTGGCGGCGTTGCCCGGAATGCATTGCGGCTGCGGGTTGCTCGCCAGGGAGACGACTAGAAGCTCATCTCCGCTCTTGAAACAAGTGGTGTCATTGGCAAAGGCAGCCACGTTGCCCGGATTGTTGGGATCGTCGGCCCACAAGATTGAACTGTTCGACACCGCCACCGAGGCTTGATTATTGCCATTGGCATTCTCGTTTACGACCAGCACGGGCGTCGTAGTGCCGCCAGCCGTTACACATGGTTTCGTGTTGACAATGGTGAAAGAATCGAAGCAACTGCTGGGCACCGGGTACGCCCAGGTCGCAGGGTTCGGCGCGCAAGCCGGGGCGACTCCGGGCACGTTGTTCTGAATGATCACTCCCAGGCCGAACGGCTGCGCATTGACTACGCCGGAGAGAAAGTTCTGCCCTGCGCCGGAAAGATCCATTTCGAGCTGCGACATCGCATTGCGCAGCCCGATGTTTACCCCCGAGAGATTCTGCTGGCGCGTCACCAGCTTCGCATGCTGGTTAAAGAGCGAAAACGCGGCCCCGGTCACAATCAGGAATACGCCCATGGCGACCAGCAATTCCACCAGGGAGAATCCCCGCATGTCGTTGGCTATGAGTTTGATTGATCGCTGGTTGTGAACTGCAGTCGTATTCATGGGCGCACCATACTCATCTGGATACTCACGGGGAGTTTGCCCGCTTGCGCGAGAGAAACTATAACGGTGATTCGCCTGGCTCCGGTCACCGTGCTCGGGTTGCCGCCAGTGCTCGTAATGACCGGATCCTGTGTAATCAGCCAGCGGCGAGTAAAGGTGTTTCCATTGCCGTTGGGAGCGGGAACACCGCAGTTGACCGGAGTGTCCACGCATCCGGAGTTGGTATGCACAATCGTGGTAGTGGTGGCGACGTTATTCACCACTTGGGTTTGCGTCTCGTAATTGGCGCCGCTTAACTCAGAGACGACGACCTGATCGCAATAGGCGTCACCCGCGACGCAATTGGCTGGACCGGCAAGCGCTCCCCCCGCCGCGACGTTGGGGTCATTCGACGGCCACTTGTTCAAGTTGTCCAGCTTCTCGGACGCAAGAACGTTGGCGATGTTCATGTACCGTGCCTGCGTGCCGGTCGCCAGCGTGCTGCCGATCAGGGCGGCGACTCCCAGCAGGCCGACGGTCATGATGGCCATCGATACCAGCACTTCGAGCAAGGTGAATCCTCTGCTCCGCGCCTTCGGGTTAATGGATCGCATTTGTTGTGACATTGCCTACGCTCGAAACACTGATATCGGTTTGCCTGCTCTTGTAGGTAAGCGATAACACCGGGGTCACATTCGCACTCGGACATGTTCCCCCTGCGCCATACGCGGTGCCATTAGGGCAGAAAGTGAAGGTATAAGTCGCGTTTCCACCGCCGTTGATTGCCACTAATGTGCTGGGTAATGGAACCGCATTGTCCGTAACTTTGCTTTGCAGATTCGTTACGACGTAAGTGTTGGCTGGCGTGCTCAGAGTCAGCGTATAGGGCTGGCTGTTCATGATGGCCCGGTATCGGGTCTTTCCGATTGCCGCAGTCACGTTGCTTGCCACCGCATTCAGCCGCATGGTCGTCATCGCTGAGTTGAAGACCGGTACCGCCAGAAGAGACAGGACGGTACCGATCGCCATCACAACCATGAGCTCAACCAAGCTAAGTCCTGCAGAGCTTCGTTTAAAATATTGAGTAGGTTGCGCCATATCATTCGTCCAGAATTCTGTACATTCAACTTACAACTAAGTTACTTACCCAAGACATAACGGGCACTTGCAGTCGTGCATTGTCTCCTTGCTTATGCCATTGGGCAAATAACCAAGGTACCTGCAGCAGAACTCGC
>QHVR01000043.1 GCA_003223595.1 Acidobacteriota bacterium | reverse complement strand
CCATTGATCCCCACCGAAGCCAGCAGTCGCGCGTACTGACCTGCCCGCGTAAGATCCGCGCGAACTTTCCCCTCTTCGAAAAAGATCGAAGCGCCGCCATACCCACGCTCGATGCGGCCGTCGAGGTTGTCCCACTGATTTACCCACCGGATCGGGGCGTAGGGCTGTTGCAACTCATCGAGAGCTGCGATGCTTTCCCCACGCGCAACCTTCCTGAGCAGGGCGAAGACGCCGTAGAGCACGCCGCGATCGTTCGCCGCCGTGATGATCACGCAAGGCGTTCCCTGGAGGCGCATTGCCTTTAGCCAGAATCCATCCGGCTTCAGCGCCTGAGGCGGTTTTACTTCCGGCTCCAGCCTTCGCAAGTCCGGCAGCGTTCCCAGCAAAAATGCATCTTGCGCCACCGAGCCCGTGCCGAAGCTGCGGCCCAGCATTTGTTCGATGCCCCGCGCCAGTTCCTGCCCGGCGGTACGCAGAACCAGCGAATCACCGCGCAGCACAATCTTCGCCGGCACATTCCGGTACAACTTCCCAGTTTGCGGATTCAGAGGCGCGTAGCGCAGCCAGGCCTCTGCTCCGCTCTCGCCCCAGGCATCGCCCAGCATTGAAAACAAGCAAGCCCATGCCGCGAGAAGCAGGATCGGCAAGCGAATACATTTCAAGCGCCGCGGATGCCTCGAAGTCATCTCCAAACGAGTATACGAGCCCCTCCGGCCGTGCCTCTGGCGCCCCTCCCTGTCGATTCCGGTTGCTTTCCGACGCTTTTTCGTCCTAAGATGCGCCGCATGGAGGGTCCGGTATGAATATGTCCGGCCCGATCGTTAAATCTCTCGTCAATGTGGCCGCGATTCTCTCGCTTGCCATTCCCGCATTTTCGCAGGCCGCTCCCAAATATGATCCCGCGACTGAGACCACCTTCAAGGGCATCGTGGAGGAATTGAAAATCGTTCCTCCCACGGGTGGGAAGCCGATCGCATACATCGTGCTGAAAGACAGCACCGATCCTGCGATCTTCCTCTGTCCCAAGAAATTCTTGGACGATGTCGGAGTCATCTTCAAGGCCGACGACCCCATTGAAATCACGGCATCGAAAATCAAGCAGAACGGCTCGGACCTCACGCTAGCGCGCGAAGTTACGAAAATGAACGGCGGGGAAACGCTGACCCTGCGCTTCAAAGACGGCCGCCCGGCCTGGTGATTTCCTCGCTGTCGGCTCGCTGCCCTTCGCCGGGACAGCGCACGGGCTGTCCCCACGCGTTCTCTCCCCCGCTCCTGATAATCTCGAATGATGAGAATCAGGAGAGACCCGTCCGTTGCCCCCGCTGATTAATGTCCGCAGCATCGCCAAGTCATTTGGCGCCGAGCCTTTGTTTCAGAATGTCTCCTTCACCGTTTCCGAAGCAGACCGCATCGGACTCATCGGACCCAACGGCTCCGGCAAATCCACTCTCTTGCGCATTCTCGCTGGCGCCATGACCCCGGACGACGGTGAGATTGCCTATCGCAAGCGCCTCCGCCTCAGTTATGTCGAGCAGGTTTCCGAGTTTCACCCCGGAGACACGGTGAAATCCGTCATTGACGCCGCCATGGACAAGGCCAGCGTGCCCGACGCCGAGCGCGGCAGTCTTTCCGGAGAAGCGCTCGGGCGCGCGGGGTTCACCGACCTGACCGCTTCGGCCGCAGCTCTTTCCGGCGGCTGGCGCAAACGCCTCGCCATTCTCGAGGCGCTGGTGCAGGCGCCCGACATTTTGCTGCTCGATGAACCCACCAACCATCTCGATCTGGACGGAATCGAGTGGCTCGAAGAATTGTTGGAGCGCGCCGCCTTTGCCTGCGTCGTAATCAGTCACGACCGCTACTTCCTGGAGAATGTGGTCACAGAAATGGCCGAACTGAGCCGCGTCTATCCTGACGGGCTCCTGCGGGTCAAGGGACAGTACACCGTCTTTTTGGAAAAGAAAGAAGAGTTCTTGCATGCCCAATCAAAGCGGCAGGAAGCGTTGGAGAACCTTGTGCACTCCGAGATCGAGTGGCTACGCCGCGGAGCGAAAGCCCGCACTCGCAAATCCAAAGCGCGCATTGACAAGGCGGGACAGCTGATGGAAGAACTCGCCGATCTGAACACGCGTACCCGCAGCGCGACGGCCCAGATTGATTTCTCCGCAACGGAACGAAAAACTAAGCGCCTGATCGAACTGGAGAATGTCGCCTACAGCTACGGGGACCGGCGCCTTTTCGAGAATCTGAATTTCATCATCGCCGCGGGAATGCGCGTAGGGCTGGTGGGTCCCAATGGCAGCGGCAAGACCACGCTGCTGCGTTTGCTGCGCGGCGAGGTCGCGCCGTCGGCCGGCGAAATTCGGCGTGCGGACCGCTTGCGCATCGTCTATTTCGATCAGACGCGCACGCTCGATCCCACGCTAACTCTTCGCCGCGCGCTGGCGCCAGAAGGCGATTCGGTCATCTACCAGGAGCGCGCCATTCACGTCGCCTCCTGGGCGGCGCGATTTCTGTTTAAGGGCGAGCAACTGAATCAGCCTGTCGAGCGCCTGTCCGGCGGCGAGCGCGCCCGCGTACTGATCGCGCAATTAATGCTGCAGCCGGCTGACGTCCTGCTACTCGATGAGCCTACCAATGACCTCGACATTCCAACGCTGGAGATATTGGAAGAGAGCCTCCTGGAATTTCGCGGCTCCCTGGTGCTGGTCACGCACGATCGCTACATGCTCGATCGTGTGTCCACCATCGTGCTCGGCTTGGATGGACAAGGAGGAGCCGAGAGTTTCGCCGATTACTCCCAGTGGGAACTCTGGCAAGCTGCGCGGAAACAGGAGGCGGCGCAGAAGGATGCCTCAAGCCCGCGAGCCGCCGCTCCCCGGGCTGCGCCATCTGCGAAGAAAAAGCTGTCGTATCTCGAGGCTCGTGAGTACGGGGGACTCGAGCAGCGCATAGCGGAAGCCGAAGAGTCACTGCGCCAAAAGCGCGCCAATGCCGACGATCCCGCGATCGCCTCTGACGCCGAGCGCCTGCTACTCGCGCACAGCGAACTGCAGCAAGCCCAAAAAGATGTGGACGCTCTCTACGAACGCTGGGCAGAGTTGGAAGGAAAGCAATGACGCTGCGCCGCTCCCCAAAGTACAACCTCACTCAGCCAGGCAAAATGCAATGATCGTCTCGCCGCGCTTGCGACTCCGCTTCTCTACTTCAGCGAGCAGCTGCGCTTCCAGATGGTCGGGATCGGCCACCATCTCGCACTCCGCGATCTGCTCACTGCTCGCGCCCTGAAAACAAAGTTCACAGACTCCCAGCCCGCCTTCCGATCGCACCGGCGGCCCAAACACTCGACAGGTCACTGGACGCGATTCGTACAGCTCGCATAACCCGCTCTGCGGATCAAGCGCCGGACAAGGCTCATCATTGCCGAAGTTTTCAAATGCCTCGACGCACTCTTCCGAGTCGCCAAGAACGCCCGTCGCCGGATCGCCTGGGAAATTCCTCGACAACCGCCAAACCGCATCGCGCGCGCGTTGACGAACCACCGCCGCTCGCTCCGGAGCCTCCGCTTCCAGCTTCCGCAGTCCCCGTTGTAATCGCGCCGCATCCAGTTGATTGATGGCGAACACACCCACGCAGCATTGCGTGCACCCAGGCCGGCAGGCCAGCCAATCCCCGCTTCGCCGGCTGACGTCAGCCAGCGCGGCATCCATGATCTGGATCAGTTTCTGATCTCCGCGAATAGGAAAGCGAACAGCCACATCTCAGCATACCGCGCGGCGCGCTCACGCTGCTTTCGGCAGTCGTGCCTTGGCTTGTTCCAGCAGGCGGAACAGAAGCAGCCAGCGCTTCACATTCGTGGTCATCAGGAAATTTTCCTTCACGTGCTCCCGCCCATTTGCCCCAATCGTGCGCGCAAATTCCGGGTGCGTCAGCAAATACCGGATCTGAAATGCACATCCTTCCACGGAATGCACCAGCACCCCAGTCAGCTTGTGAATAATCTGGTTGGGAATGCCTCCCACCGCTCCGGCGATAGTGGGTTTCCCTTTCCACAAAGCTTCCGTGACGGTGAGCCCGAAGCCTTCCTTCAGCGATTTCTGCACGATGATCGTGGAAGCCCGTTGCAGCGCGTTGACCTGCAGCGCGCACCAGGGCGGAAGATCGAGAATGATGATGTCCGGATCTTCGCCGGCTTCATCCCGCACTTCCTGCAGAACGGCTGCGCCTTCGGGATCGTCGCTCGCTCCGCCTCCGGCCAGCACTAACTGGCAGTCCACATATTTCTTTGCCAACTTGTACGCCTTCACCACGCCGACAGGATCCTTCAGGCGGTCAAATCGCGAGACCTGAGTGACGATCGGCCGCGAGCGGTCGATGCCGAAATCATCGCAAACCTGCTGAATCTCGGCATCGGACAACTCCCGGTTTTTCTCCGAAAGTGGGTCGATGCAGGGATAGAACAGGTATTGCGGAATCGACAGCTGCCGCGCAAACGACTGCGAAGAAAAAATGGCAGCGTCGTATCGCTCCACAAACGGACGAAGAAAGTCCCAGACTTTGCGGTCGGGATTCGACAGGTCAATGTGGCAGCGCCACACCCAACTGGCCGGCGTTTTGCCGCGCGACAGAACCAGTCCCACCGGTTGCGGATCGTGAATCACCACCATTTCCTCGTCAAAGTGCATCCGCTGGCGGTTCTGCTCGGTGTACATCAGAAAAATATCTTTCGCCGCCTGGGTGAGTTCGTAGGCACTCCCGTGCAGCGCGTTGTGAAATGCCTTCGTCACTTCGAAGAAATCATTCCCCCCGGTGATGACGTCCCAGTGCGCAGGCACTTCCAGTTCTGAAAGTAACGGCACAAGCCGGTTCAGCATCTCTGCAACGCCTCCGCCGAGCGCCGTGGAGTTGACCATCCTCATGGACTTGCCCCTCAACTCGTGCGCCAGAAAACGCAGGGCATCGATTTGCGCGCGGCCTACGATGCTCGCGTAGTCGTCCAGGTGAGGAGGCGGAGGCGGGGTTGGAGGCGTGAGTACGCTGGCCGGAAGGTTACGGCCATTTCTGCGGTCGGCGAGGCGGCGTTCGGGAACATAAGCTGCCGGATTCGTCCGGCGGTCGTGGCCGGAACCGGACGCCGGCGAGGTCGAACTGGTTCCGGCAAACGTGGCGCGCTGATCTTCTGCATCCATTCGGAGCTTCCTAGCTCATCGCCTGCGAGATGATGCGGCCAATCTTCAGCCGAACCCCTTCCATGGTGTTGGTGTAGATATCGATTCGCTCGATATCGTTCGCCGCTTCATTGAGCCCCACGTCCTCTTCCAGCCAGACGGAGAAGTCGTTGGACATGCGTTTCAAGCGCAGCCGCGCTTCGATGAAATGATGGTGAATGGAGTGCACGCTGACGTGTTGCAGCCCGTCCAAAAATCCTCGCACCGTATCCGGAGCGTACGGGGTCGGCAGAAGCACGATGTCGGATGCGCAAAAATAAAAAGGTTCGTGCGCGGGGCGAGAGCCAGAGTCCGGATGTGCAGTCACGAAATCGCGGATGATTTCGATCATTCTGTGACGAATGCCCTCGACCGCGGTAAAGTCCCGCACGTCAACCCCAGCCAGGCGCTCCGCCAATTCCGGTTCATTGCAGGAGGACAGGCTCCAGTGAGCGAAATCGTTGGAGAATCCCTGCCGGATGAAGTGATGCTCCTGCAGCGTGCGGAAGGTGTGTTGAAAGATGCAATCTTCGGGGCAGGCTTGCATCGCCTGCAGCAACTCAGAGAGGTTATTAGCCTTGTAGCGGCCGATCCGCAGCAGGTGCTCTGAAGTATTGAAATAAAACGGAGCATCCGGTTTGCGAGCCGGGGCTTTTGGGGCAGAAGCCATAAGCCCTAGTAGGTAGCACTGCGGGTCAGTTGGGTTGTCTCAGTTGCCGCCAGCCAGCGCGAAAGAAAATCGCGGAGTTCCTCGGGCGGTTTCAGCCATGCCTGCGCCGCGCTGCGCCGGAAGTTCGGTCGCACCAGAATTCCCAAGCCTCGCGAACCCAGTGCACGGAACGCGCGCTCGTCGGTGATGTCGTCCCCCAAATACGTGACCGGGACATTGGGCGCAGTCTCTTTCAACATCGTGCGCACGGCGTCCCCTTTGTCGAGATCGGGCATGCGCATCTCCACGCCGCCATCGAACTCCAGCAATTTCAGATTCGCGCGGTCTGCGATGGGGAACCATCCCACTATGATTCGGCCGCGAAGTTCTTCCGCCTCGGTCTGCGCCAGGGCGCGCCAGTGTACGGCAATGCTTCCGGGCTTTCGTTCGGCGCAATCGTCCAGTCCCTGATACTCCAGCCACCGCCGGGCATCGTCGAGCACTTCCGCTACAGCGGGAGGAATCTCCGGCATCTGGCACCGTCCGTCGGGCAGAAGCCTTTGCAATCCGTGCGAGCCCCAAATCTCCGGCGCGGGGCGCAGGCGCAGGAATGGATCGATTTCGTGAGCATCCCTTCCAGTCACGATTACCAGGCGAGTGCGGCCGGTGTCGATGATCTGCTGCAACAAGTCCCGGAGTCCGGGATAGGGAACGGCGCGGTGCCGGTCAACTGAAAACGGGGCCAGCGTTCCGTCGTAATCAAGCAGCAAAACCGACTGCCGGGCCCGTGCCACAGATTCCAAAAACTCCTCAATATTCCGTTGTAACATCCCTGACTCCACCCTCCGATATCAGTGCTCGCCCCAGTCCGGCGGGAGATGCCGCCTGGTCGTCGAGGCGCACTTCACAAAGCTCCGCGATTAGATTGCCGGCCCAGCGATACACGTTGTGCTCGCGGACCGTTTTGCGCATGCGGTGCATGCGAATCTCCTTTTCCTCCGGCGGCATCTCCAGAGCGGCGCGGGTGGCGTCAGCGGTCTGATCGATGTCATAGGGATTCACTTGCAAGGCATCGCGCAATTCCCGGGCTGCCCCGGTAAAACAGCTCAGAATCAAGACGCCCCGTTCGTCCCTCCGGGTTGCCACGAATTCTTTCGCCACCAGGTTCATCCCGTCATGCAGAGATGTCACCAGGCAGAGATCGGCAGCGCGGTAGTAAGCCGCTACCTCTTTGTG
>QHVR01000042.1 GCA_003223595.1 Acidobacteriota bacterium | reverse complement strand
AATATCCTCAGCGCAGGGCACGAAAAGCAGCAGGCGGCAAGGTGATCCTGAGCAGCACTCAAACTTAGCTCTGGGAGCGCACCATAGAATCGTTCACGACCGGCACTTGCGACTGATCCTCAATTACTGACCATCCACTCATGTCCAGCCCCAATCCCACTCCAGAGCAACACGGTTTGATTCGCGGCATGGGATTGGGCACCGCCACTGCCCTGAACATGATCGACATGATCGGCGTGGGACCGTTCATCACCATGCCTCTGGTGTTGAGCGCGATGGGAGGCCCGCAAGCCTTATTGGGATGGATTGCAGGAGCGCTGCTCGCAGTCTGCGACGGACTGGTTTCCGCGGAATTGGGAGCGGCACTTCCCGCCTCGGGCGGTTCCTATCGCTACCTTCGCGAGATGTATGGCCCCAAAAAATGGGGACGCCTCATCTCCTTCCTATTCATCTGGCAGGTTTCCTTCAGCGCGCCACTATCAATCGCGACCGGCTGCATCGGGCTGGCGGGATACGCGGCCTATTACTGGCCCGAACTCGAAGTCGTCTACGCACATCATGATGCCGCGCTGCACATTCCGTTTGCTGGAAACCTGCAAGTAGGCTGGGTAGTCACCCCGGGCACTGCCGTTGCCGTAGTGATCTGCTTCTTCACGGTCTTGCTGCTATACCGGCGAATCACTGTGGTGGGGCGGCTCTCCAAAATTCTGTGGTTCGGTGTTATGGGGACTATTGGTTGGATCATCTTCGCCGGCGTCAGTCATTTCAATGCAGCCCGAGCATTCGACTTCCCTCCCGGCGCATTCACGCTCTCACGTCACTTCTTTACGGGCCTGGGTGGAGCGATGCTCATCGCCACCTACGATTACTGGGGTTACTACAATGTTGCTTTTCTGGGCGACGAAATCCAGGATCCGGAAAAGAATATTCCCAGGGCTCTGTTGCTTTCCATTCTGCTCGTCGCCTGTCTATATCTGATGATGAACGTTTGTATTCTGGCCGTGGTGCCCTGGCGCGAGATGCTGCAAGCCGGGCAGAACAATACTGGCCTGTATGTTGTTTCGTTGTTTATGCAACGGGTGTATGGTGCGTGGGCCGCACGCCTGGTGACCGGATTGGTCATTATCACCGCGTTTGCCTCAGTTTTCTCCTTGATGCTGGGATACTCGCGCGTTCCGTACGCCGCGGCTAAGGACGGAAACTACTTCAAAGCCTTCGCCAAAGTACATCCGGTGCACCGGTTTCCTCACATTTCGTTGCTGGCGTTAGGAGTCGTAGCCGCGTGTTTTTGTTTCCTACGTTTGAAAGACGCGATTGCCGCGCTGGTGGTAATTCGCCTCATCCTGCAATTTCTGGTGCAGGCAGTCGGCTCGATCGTGCTGAGGATTACCCGCCCGGACCTGCCGCGTCCGTTTCGCATGTGGTTGTATCCTCTGCCTGCGCTGCTGGCCAGCGCGGGATTCCTGTTCATCCTTTTCGGACGCCCTAACTGGCAGAAGGAAGTACGTTATGCCGCCATCATTCTGCTCACTGGAGTCATCATTTACCTGATTCGCGCCTGGCGATCTTCCGACTGGCCTTTTGCCTCCGGTCGCGTCAAAGCCTTGACGGAGTCGCAGCCCTAGAGGAAACGTGGCCGATCACATCACAGTTCCGTCAGTAGCAAGCCCCAGCACGCGGCGGCCCGATTCCGCGTGGGCGCCATTGTCTGAGCCGCTCTTTCGATCGCTCTGGATCGCCGCCGTAGTGTCGTACAGTGGCACATGGATGCAGAACGTGGGCGCGGGCTGGCTCATGACGCAGCTCTCCGACTCGCCTCTGATGGTCAGCCTGGTGCAGGCGGCCTCCGCGATTCCAGTATTCGTGGCCGTGCTCCCGGCAGGCGCCCTCGCCGACATGGTCGATCGCCGGCGGCTGCTGTTGTTCACGCAAAGCTGGATGATCGTCGCCGCCGTTGCCCTGGGAGTTCTCACATTGTTCCATGCGGTAGGCCCCTGGTCATTACTGGCATTCACATTCCTGCTGGGGATCGGCGCCGTGATGAACGATCCTGCATGGCAGGCCATCACTCCCGACGTAGTTTCGCCAGCGCAGCATGGATCCGCCGTCGCGCTGAACTCTGCAGGATTCAACGTGGCCCGCGCAGTTGGACCCGCGCTTGGCGGAATCGTGGTCGCATCCGCGGGAGCAGGGTGGTCCTTCCTGCTCAATGCCGCTTCCTTCTTCGGAGTCGTCTACTTTCTGTACAGCTGGAAATGCGCTCCCCGCGAACCATTGGCGACCAATGGCATCGTCGAGGCCATACGTGAAGGATTCCGCTACGTGCGAGGCGCGCCGCAGGTTACTTCGGTCCTGATCCGCACGGGCGCGTTCAGTTTCGGCGCTGCTTCCCTGCTCGCACTTTTACCAGTTGTTTGCCAGCCTCACGGCGCGCAAGGATACGGGTTTCTGCTCACCTGCTTTGGCCTGGGCGCGCTGGGAGGCGCAGCGCTGTTGCCGCGCTTGAAGCTCCAGTACTCAGTGGATGGCTTGGTCGCAGGCGCTACTCTGCTGTACGCCGGTATGACTTTCCTGGCCGGGCAAGTTCATCTATTCAATTGGTTGTGCCTGGTGCTGTTTACCGCGGGAGCCGCGTGGATTGGCATTCTGGCGTGCTTCAACGTAGTCGCCCAGACCATGTGCCCATCCTGGATGCGAGCCCGGGCTTTGTCCATGTACCTGCTGGTGCTGCAAGGAGGCATGGCGGTGGGCAGCGCGCTCTGGGGAGAATTGGCTGCGCGGCAAGGAGTTCCCGCGGCGCTGGCATGGTCGGCTTTAGCAATGGTGGTAGGATTGTCCACGATTCGGCGCCATCGGCTCACGGCGGCGGAATTGAAGATGGCTCCGTCCGTCGTGCGGGACTAACAAGGGGGAGCATGAACAGAAAACTCGGAGTCTTGGCTTGCAGCTTATTGCTGACGCTGATGGCAGCGGCACAGGCACCGAAGGCCAAAGCGGCACAGCACACCGTCACAGAACTCCTGAATGGAAATATCAGCAATATGGAGCATGAGTTCGTCCCTGCTGCCGACGCGATGCCGGAGGATAAGTTCAATTTCGCTCCCACTAATGGCGAGTTCAAGGGAGTCCGCACTTACGCTCAGCAGATCAAGCACGTTGCGGCTGTGAATTACGAACTCGCGGCCGCTCTGCTGGAACAAAAGCCGCCGGTAGATATCGGGGATGAATCTGGCCCCGCTTCGCTCACCACGAAATCCGACATCATGAAATACCTCAAGGACTCTTTCGAATACGTGCACAAAGCTTTGGCAACGGTGAACGATGACAATCTCACGAAGACCGTGAAGAGCCCGTTCGGAGAAGGATCCGTTTCCCGCCTGGGACTTGCCATGTCGGTTGCATCCCACGGCTTCGATCATTATGGCCAGATGGCGGTGTATCTTCGCATGAACGGCATTGTCCCCCCATCCAGCCGTATGTGATGCGCGAGTTCAGTTAGGCAAGTAAACCAGCCTCATGGCCATTGACTGGCAAACGTTCTGGCTCACACTGCAGTTAGCTTTTGCGGTATCCGTATTGTTGCTTTTGTTGGGACTGCCGATCGCATACTGGATCGCGTTTTCCAGCTGGCGTTGGAAGTTTCTTGTGCAGGCGATAGTGGCCCTGCCCCTCGTACTTCCGCCCACCGTCCTCGGATTTTATGTGCTGGTGGCTCTCGGGCCACGGAGTCCGTTAGGCCGCTGGTCGATTTCGCTCACCGGGCATACCTTGGCATTCACCTTTTCCGGGCTGGTCATCGGATCGGTTATCTACAGCCTGCCCTTTGCCGTGCAGCCATTCGCGGCGTCTTTTGCCGGCGTCGATCGCAAACTGATTGCCGCCTCCGCCACTCTGGGAGCTTCCTCAGTCCGTACGTTCTTTCGAGTTATCGCTCCGCTCTCGGTTCCGGGACTGGTGACCGGGGCAGCGCTGTCTTTTGCACATACCATGGGAGAATTCGGAGTCGTGCTCATGGTCGGCGGAAATATTCCTGGCGTGACGCGGACCGTTTCCATTGACATTTACGATCGCGTTCAGGCCGCGGATTACGCGGGTGCGAATCAGACCGCGCTGGCATTGCTTATCCTCTGCTTTGTCCTGCTGATGATCGTGTACGGCTTCCATCGCAAGGCTTCCGTCCTCAATTCCGTACAATAGACGCGATGAATGCGCACCCTGCGGTCCACAACGGCGTCGGCGCTGTAAATCCTGCTGCTGAGACGCGACTGGGATGCCGTATCCAAAAACGCTTTGCCGGACAGCAGAACTTCGCTGTGGATGTCGCCTTCGAGGCTGCCGCTGGCTTCACGATCCTGTTCGGGGCCTCTGGAGCCGGGAAGACGACTCTTCTCGATTGCGTGGCCGGACTCACCCGACCGGATGATGGACGAATCGCGATTGGCGATCGAGCGGTTTTCGATTCCTCCTCGGGCGTGAATCTGCCTGTGGCCGACCGACACGTGGGCTACGTCTTCCAGAATCTCGCGCTGTTTCCGCACATGACCGCGGAACAAAACGTCTCTTACGGTTTGAACCATCTTCGCTCGGATGCACGAAGACAGCGCACGACCGCCATGCTGCAGGCATTCCGTATCGCGCATCTCAGTGGCCGCAATGTACGGGACATCTCTGGCGGAGAGCGCCAGCGAGTCGCGTTGGCTCGAACCCTGGTCACCGATCCGCAGCTTCTGCTTCTGGATGAACCTCTGGCCGCGCTCGATTCGCCCACGAAGTCCCACATTATTGACGATCTCCAGCAATGGAATCGCACGCAAGGCATTCCGATTCTTTACGTCACGCATAGTCGCGACGAGGTATTTGCCCTGGGAGAGAGCGTCATCGTCCTCGAAGCCGGACGCATCTTGAGGCAGGGCACTCCTCACGAAGTGATGACCGCCCCCTTGCAAGAGACGGTTGCCCAGCTGGCGGGGTTCGAGAATATTTTCGACGCAGTCGTCGAAGCCGTGAGCCCTGATCGCGGCACGATGACTTGCCGGTTATCCGGCGACGGAGGATCGACATCCATCGAAACTCCGCTGGTGCGCGGCGGTGTGGGCACAGCGTTCCGTGTAGGAATTCGCGCCGGCGACATCCTGCTGGCCACCGCCCTGCCGCGCGCCTTGAGCGCGCGCAACATCATTCCCGGGCGGATCGTGTCGCTGGATCAGCGGGATGTGATGATCTCGGCACGCGTGCAGTGCGCGGTTGAAATGGAAGTCCACCTCACCCTGGCAGCGCGGGATTCACTTCAGCTGGAAGTTGGACGCGAAGTCTGGCTGGTCATCAAAACCCATTCCTGCCACCTCATGCAAAGGGCGACTTAGAACGTTCGCGGTTGTGGCTGTTCCCTCGGACTGTGAACTGTCCGCATTGATCCACTCCCTGCGTTGCATCTCGATGACAGCGATCCACTGTCCGGCCCGTTCCTCGGAGTAAACAATTTTCCCATCGAGCACACGCGCCGCCGCAGCCGGGGGCAGATCCCGATGGAATCCAAAGAAACGCCGCTTCCATTCCGTCCACCGGCTCCAGCGGTCCAGTAAGGGGTTGCGGGGCTCGTACTTGGTTGAGAAGACCAGCGCGACTTCAAAGTGATCGCGAAATTCCGCCGCCGACAGAACCTGATCCAGCGAGAAATTCTCGATTCGCACCACCTGCACCGGCCGGGTCACGAACCCCAGCCATGGCCGGGTCAATTCATCCGAGGCGGGCCAAGCCGTCAGCACATGGGCCATCGGATATCGTGCCTCCAGGAATCGTTCGCCATCCAGGTGAAGAATGACGTAATCGCGATATGCCAGATTATCTTCCGGAGAAAAACCGTAAGGCGGATTCCAGAACCAGGCGACGACGAATGCGCCCGCGGCTACCGC
Source organism: Acidobacteriota bacterium (assembly GCA_003223595.1). Classification (GTDB taxonomy): domain Bacteria; phylum Acidobacteriota; class Terriglobia; order Terriglobales; family Acidobacteriaceae; genus Sulfotelmatobacter. The sequence continues at coordinate 1,179 of QHVR01000042.1, read as the reverse complement.
CGCTGCCAACTTCCAATGACGCACACGCCTGTACAAAGTTGCAGCGCCGAGAATGATCACCAGCGGCACCGCGCTGAGCATGTATCGCGCCAGCACCGCTCCACCAATCAGAGCCATGGCCACAACGTAGGTTGCGATGATGCAGAGAAAACAGCTCTGAACCGGAATCGCAATTCGGCGCCTTTGCATGCCGAGATCTTTTATCGGCGGCAGAAGCATCGCCAGCAGCATTCCGGCCGTGAGCAGCCACAGGTGCATGTAGCCGAAGCTTTCCCAAAGTCGCAGCACAAGAGCCAAAACAAATCGCACAGGATTCAGCGTCGAAGCCACGTTGTATTCGAAGAACTCTGGATTGCCGAAAACATATCCGGTGCGGACGTAATGAAACACGTACCATCCGGCGAGTACAACCACTGGTGCCAAGAGGGCGGAAAAAGCTTCCAGATTAGTGCGCTGCGAGTTCCAGAATGCAGCCACTCTGCCACGTTTCTGTAGCGCCAGTCCCAGCAACTCCCATGTGGCCAGTGCCATCGGCGCAAGCACGGCCGTTTCCTTCGCTAGCACTGCCAGGCAGAACCAAAATGCGGTGACGAGCGGTCTCTCCTCGAAATACGCTGTCAAAGCCCAGAAGGTCAGTCCGGCTGCCGCTAAATCGACCTGCGCCAAGGAGCTCTGCGCAAAAAATACGGGATACAAAGCCGTGCACACTGTGGCCGCAATCGCCACCCTGGTATTGGCCACGACTTGAGCCAACCGGAAAACGCCTAGCAACGAGAATGCAGCAATCACCAGCATGGCCGCCCGGGTCACAGCAGGCGCATATCCAACCACTTTCCACCACAGCGCAAGCCATGCCATCACAAGCGGAGGATGCGCATTGGAAACCGTAGTGCGAGGAATCAGGGATCCCTGGACCATCAGATCGCGCGCGGCGGGAACGTAATATCCCGCCTCATCCCAGAAATACGGGAGCCGCAGCAAGGGTGCATGCAGCACGAAAATGACAACAAAAATGGCGGCGAATACTAAAGCTGGATGCAAGCTCGATCGCATGCGCCCAGCCATTCTATCCGTAGAGACGTTGGTTGCAATGTCTGCGATCAAAGGCTATGAGCGATGAGCTATGAGCTATGAGCCATGAGCAAAGCCAGAATCAGTGCTCAAATCCATTCCTCCAGG
>QHVR01000041.1 GCA_003223595.1 Acidobacteriota bacterium | reverse complement strand
GACATTCTTGTTTCCGCCATATCTTTTCTGCCACGTCGAGTAGGTCAAAATAGCGGTATTGGGTGCTGCCGGCAGGTCCTCCTTTTCGAAGAAATCGCGGCCGAGCAGAGGTTTGATCCCTAACGTCCTAAAAAATCCCGCACTCACGCGCATGGCCGGAACCGGCTCTGCTCCCGAAGCAGTGCGCAGCAGATAACCGCTGTCGTTATAGACTTCCAGCGAACTGAAAGAATGATTGAGCTTCTTCCAATCGAGGTAGTCGAGGTACGAAAGATTCGAGCGGGGAAACATTGCGGCTATTTCCGCGACTTCAACCAAACGCGAGGAGTCAGGATACGGCAGTGGTTTGATCAAGGCGGCATCGACGAAGGAAAAAATAGCCACACTAGCGCATATGCCCAGGCTCAGGACCACAATGGCTGTGCCCGCGAACGCCGGACTCTGGCGCAACTGGCGAAACGCGTAGCGAATATCTTTGATGAGCGTTTCCATAAATGTCCTCACTCGTACCGCAGCGCCTTCATCGGATCGATTCTTGCCGCCCGGTATGCAGGGATTATGCTGGCGAAAAAGGCTACTGCTCCCAGCAATGCTGCCACCGCGAGAAAGGTGAGCGGATCACTTGGCCGCACTTGATAGATCAGCGATGACATTACTTTTCCCAACGTCAGGGCCACAATCGCGCCGATCCCAACGCCCACCAGCACGAGTTTCATTCCTTCGTAAACGATCATCCGCAACACATCCCCCAAGCGCGCCCCCAGCGCCATACGGATGCCGATTTCGTTCACCCGCCGCTTCACGCTGTACGACAACACGCTGTAAATTCCAACAGCTGCCAGGAGCAGTGCGAGTGCCGCAAACGTCCCCAAAAGCAGTGTGCTAAAGCGCTGTTGCGAGAGGGAACCGGCAACCACATCCTGCATGGGCAGAATGTCGCGCACAGGAATCTCCGCATTCACCCGGTGTACGGCATTTTCAATGGCCGAGGCCATGCCGGCAGGATTGTTCCCGGTACGGACGACCAGCATCATGCCGAACGAATGCCACGCTCCAACCGCGGATGTCGATACCTGGGCCAGCGGCCAGTAGAGTGCAACTGCGGGCCGAGTCTGATCCAGCCCGTCAAGCTTCACGTCTCCGACGACTCCGACCACCTCCCGCGACTCGCTGGGGAAGAAACTCAACGTCAGACGCTTTCCAACCGGGTCTTCACCGGGCCAGAACTGCTGCGCCATGGATTGACTGATGAGAACGACTCCCGGCCTCCCTGCCGCATCACTTTCGTTCACTTCCCGTCCACGCACGATGGGAATGCGCATCGCTTGCATGTATCCCGGACTGATCAGTCGAACGTCGACCTCGGGTTGCTCCGACATTGCGACCACAGGTCTGCCGTCGATCGCGATGGGCTGATGCGAACCGCCCGACAGTGGAATGTCGTCGACCACTCCCGCGGATTGGACCGCAGGCAAGGCCCGCACCTGTTGCAGAACCTGGTCGAAAAATCTTGCTTCTTGAGCGGAGGTCTCGAACTGTTTCCCTGATACTGCGATATTGGCGGTCAGAACGCCGCCGGCCTGGAATCCTGCGTTCACGCTGTGCAGCCGTTGAAAGCTGCGGATCATCAGTCCTGCCGCAACCAGGAGCACAAGCGAGAGCGCGACCTCGGCCACTACCAGGAAACTTCGAGTTCCGTGCGCACCCGTGTCGGTGTCGGTACGCCCCAAGCCTTCTTTGAGCGTCTGGCTTACATTTTTTCTGGCGAGCCTCAAGCCGGGAAGCAATCCGGACAAGATCCCGGTCAGCAAGGAAATCGCTGCGGTGAAAGCGAGGACATTCACATCCAAGCCAACCTGAACCGAGGCGGGCACCTTATCGGCCAGGAATGCCATGATCAAACGAATTCCGAGCGGAGCGAGTGCCAGGCCGAGCGCTCCGCCCACAAACGACAGGAATACCGACTCCGTCAGGACCTGTCGCAGTACGCGACCTGAACTGGCGCCCAGCGCCGTCCGGATTGCGATCTCTTTCTGGCGACCGAAGGCTCTCGCTAAAATCAGGTTCGCCACGTTCACGCATGCGATCAGCAGCACGCACGCCACTGCCCCGAGCAGAACCAGCATGGCGGGACGAACATCACTGACCAGGTCCTGATGAAGCGGGACAACCACGGCACCCCATCCCTTGTCATCCGCGGGATAAAGCTGCGCGAGTCGGGAGGAAATCGTGTTCATCTCGGCTTGGGCCGCGTCCACGCCGACTCCAGGCTTCAGGCGTGCGATGACGACGTAGTGATGTTCTCCGCGAACGGTGCGATCCGCATCAGTCCACGCCATCGGCGTCCACATCTGCGCGTAATCAGGAAAGCGAAACGATGGCGGCATCACGCCCGCAACCAGGCAATTGCGCCCGTCTATCGTCACATCGTGCCCCACAATGTCGCGATTGGAGCCGAAATGTTCCTGCCAAAATCGATAGCTAAGGACCACGACATGCGAGCGTCCTGGGTCATCCTCGTCCGGCAGAAGCGTTCGGCCCAGAAAGGGCTGCACGCCCAAAATCTCGAAAAAGTTGGGCGACACCGCGGAGGCGTCCACCTGCACCGGCTTGGCTACATTGGTCAGCGTGAATCCGCGGTGGCTGTAAATCGCCATCTGTTCGAAGACGTGGTTCTGCCTTTCCCAATCGATATAGTTAGCCGACGAGACAGCAAAGCGGTCGATTCCCGGAAAGCTCTGCGCGGGTGGAACATGCCACACTCTGACCAGTCGCGCCGGATCTCTGAACCCAAGAGGCCGTAGCAGCACTGCATTCACTACGCTGAAGATGGCTGTATTCGCGCCAATGCCGAGTCCCAACGTGAGCACCGCGATGAGCGCGAAGCCCGGGCTCTTGATCATCTGCCGCAAGGCATAACGAACATCCTGATAAATAGTTTCCATAACTCCTCAATTCCTTACTCGTATCGCAATGCTGTTGCCGGGTCGACCTTACTGGCGCGCCGCGCGGGTACATAACACGCCGTCAGCGCGACCAGCATGAAAACCAGGGCAACAATCAGGAAAGTTGCTGGATCCGTAGCGCTAATTCCGTAAAGCACACTGGACATCAGCCGAGTGAGCGCTAATGCACCGGCTATTCCCGCGGATATTCCGATCGCCGCAAGCTTTCCACCGCCTCCCAGAATCAAATGGAAAACGTCGAGCGGCCTTGCGCCGAGCGCGATGCGCAGGCCGATCTCAGCGGAGCGCTGCGCCACGACGTAGGAGATCACTCCGTAAACGCCAACGCTGGCCAGCAGCAGCGCCAACCCGGCAAATACGAGCAGCAAAATCATAGAGAACTGCCGGCGGGCAAGAGACTGGGAGATCAAAGAATCCATCGTCTGCTCGCCAAAGATCACTTGCTCGCTGCTCATTTGGCGGCTGATGGCTCGCACTGCAGAGGAAAGCCCAGCGGCGGCATTGTCCGCACGAACTACCACTGCCGAGCCCGACGCCGTCATGGCCACGAAATCGTCCGGCATCTGGCCGCAGGGTATATAGAGGGCCGAGCGCAGTGACTGAGTGTCATCGTTGTCGAGTCCCCACTGCTTCACGTGCCTGACAATTCCGACAATCTCCGCTAGTTGCGGAAAGCGGTTGATCTGGATGCGTTTTCCAATGGGATCTTGTTGAGGGAAGTGTTTTTTCGCGAATACATCGTCAATCACCACAACCATTGGCGAGCTTTCGTTATCACCCGTGTTGAAGAATCGTCCCCGCTGCAGGGAAATCCCCATCGCCTGCAAGTAGCCGGGCTCGACGATGTAATCGATGGCCCAGTTCATGTCATTTTCGTTTGCAGGTTTCGGCTGCCCTTCCAAGAGAAACAACTGCTCGTCATCCCCGTCGAAAGGGACCGCACCCCAGGTCTGTGAGACCGCCTGAACACCGGGCAGGGAGGCCACTCGTGAATCGAACTCGCGCAAAGCCGCCCGGATCGCCTCTGCTTTCGCGTGCATCATCGACGGCGGAAGCGAAACTCCAAATGTCAGGACATTGTGAGGATTGAATCCTGGATCGACGCTCCACACCCGAATCAGGCTGCGTATCGATAATCCCGCCCCGACAAGCAACATGACCGCCAGTGCCATCTCCACCACGACGAATGCGGCTTGGGCACGGTGGCGCAGGCCGGGTGAGCCGCGGCCTTCCTTCAGGGCCTCATTAAGATTAGGCCGTGAAATCTTCAAGGCCGGGATCAGCCCGAAAAAAAATCCGCCCAGTACAGAAACGGCGGCGGTGAAGAGCAGGACGTGCAGATCAAGACCGATGTGCTCGGCGCGCGGCAAGGCTGCCGGCAAGATGCCGAGGGCGGCGCGTATTCCCCAAATCGCCAAAACGAATCCGACCGTGCCCCCCGCCAGCGCTAGCAGAATACTCTCGGTCAGTAATTGACGGACAACGCGCGCCCGCGTTGCTCCTAGCGCTGTCCGCACCGCAAGTTCCCGCGTACGCCCGGAAGAACGTGCCAGCAGCAGGTTGCCAACATTCGCACACGCAATCAGCAGCACAAATCCAACCGCCGCCAGGAGAACAGTAAGGATCGGCCGAACCGAGCCGACCATTTGCTGCTTGAGCGGTACGATGCTGGCGGTGATCCCCTGATCGGTGTCAGGAAACGCTTTTGCCAGATTTTTGCTGACAGCTTCCATATCAGCGCGAGCTTGTCCGAGAGTTACTCCGGGCTTCAGTCGGCCGATGCCGTGGATGCCCAGTCCTGCCCCTCGCTTCAGGAGCAGCGGATTGCTCCACTGACCAATGGGTACATATACGTCGCACTCGCGAAATCCCGGAACCGTCAGATGGAAGTTCGCGGGGATCACGCCTACGATCGTGTACCCCTTCGAGTCCAGCGTGATGCTCTTTCCCAGGATGTCCCGCGCCGCGCTGAACTTTCGTTGCCACAGTCCTGCGCTGATCAAGGCAACCGCACCCGTACCGACTTCATCTTCGCCAGCAGAAAACGTGCGCCCAATAACAGGGTTCACGCCTAATTGTGAAAAGAATTCGGAAGAGACAAACTCGCCCTTGATCTGCTCGGCTTCGCCAATTCCAGTAAGGCTGAAAGCATATCCGCGCCCGATTGCAATGGAGGAGAATGTGCGATTCTCCTTCTGCCAATCCCGAAAATTCGGATAAGAAATCGAGCCGCCTTCGAAATTTGGTTTGTTCTCGTGAAGCGTGACCAGTTGATCCGGTTTGAAAAAGGGGAGGGGGCTGAGCAGTACTCCGTTGACCACGCTGAAAATCACTGTGTTGGCGCCGATACCGAGAGCCAGAGTGAGGACCGCCACGGTAGTAAAGCCGCGGTTGCTCCGCATTTGCCGCAGTGCGTAACGAACATCTTGTAAGGCAATGTGCATCGTCAGCAGTCCTTATTCGTAGTGCAGAGCCACCATGGGATCGACCTTGGCCGCGCGCCGCGCTGGAATCCATGCGCCCAACATTGCAAGTCCCAGCAGCAGTGTCGCTGCCAGACCTAGCGTTGCGGGATCATTCGGCCGGATATCGAACAGAAGAGAGCGAGTCCAGCGCGAGATCATCAGGGAAGTCAAAATCCCGGCGCCCGTGCCCGCCGCAATCCACATGGATGTCTGCCACATAATGGCCGCAATGACGTTGCCGCGACTGGCGCCCAAAGCCATGCGAATTCCAATTTCTTGCGTGCGTTGACTGACCAGCAGTGCCACCATCCCGTAGATTCCGATCGCGGTCAACAGGACACCTACAACGGCGAACAGCGAAAGCAGCGCGGCGCTGAAGCGCGGCCGCTCCGCCAGTCTCGCCACCTTTTGCCCTAGTGTGTTCACGTCCACAGGAACCGTGGGATCCAGCGCGGCGACAGAAGCGCGCAAGTCCTGCGCCATCACTTGCGGCGCAAGCGCGCTTCGGACAAGGATGCTCACCCGCTGCGAATCGGGATAGTTGAATACAACGTCTTTCTCCGTATGCCGGCGCACCATGTAGTACTCCGGTGCCACCTGCCCGCCGAGTCCCTGGTTCTGCGTATTTGCCGTGATGCCGACCACAGTGAATGGCGCGCTTAGAACATCTCTGTCTGTGTCGAACTCCACGGTCTTCCCCACCGCGTCGCCATTCGGGAATAGGCGTTGCGCCAAGGCCTGGTTCAGCATGATCGAATGTGCCGCGGGAGAGCGATCGGACTCATTAAATGCACGACCGCGAATGACAGGAATTCGAAGCAAGGAGAAATATCCCGGAGTCACGGCTCGCCATCCGATGACGCCTCCGATTCCCTGATCGGGCGCGAGTTCGGGCTCTCCCTGGGCGTGCAACGCGATATATGGCATTGTGCGCACCGGCACAGCAGGAGGAAGCGAATCGCTCAATGCGGCGGAGCTGACGCCCGGAAGTTCTTCGATCTTTCGTTCGACGCCTTCAAAGAATGCGAGACGTTGCGCTGCCTGCGAGTACTTTTGCTGCCCCAGAGTGAATTCCGCGGTGACGACGTTCGAGACGTTGATCCCCAGCGGTTCGGACTGCAGGTTGAGCAGGCTGCGCACGAACAACAAGGCACCGGCCAGCAAGACAAGAGCCATCCATACCTGTCCCACCAGCAGGGCCTGGCGCAACCGGGCTCTCCGAAAGCCTGCTTTCGCCACCACTCCTAGCAGCTGCGCGCTTGGTTTTTCCAGTGCAGGGACAGTTCCAAAAATGACTCCGGACATCAGCGACGCCGCGATGGCCGCCATTGCTACTCTGCCGTCCACCGCTGCATCCGCGAGATGTGGAATGCCGGCGGGTGCAACTCTCGCGAACAGATGGACGATGGCGTAAGCCAGGAACAGGCCTGCAGCGCCGCCAAGAACCGCCAGCACTAGGCTCTCGGTAAACCGTTGTCGGAAGAGTCGCGCCCGCCCCGCTCCCATTGCTGAGCGAACCGCCAGCTCTTGTCGCCTTGCGGCACTGCGCGCCAGGACGAGGTTCGCCGCGTTCGCGCACGCAATGAGCAATACTGCGATAGAAGAAATGAGCAGTAGCCACCCAGCCCGGCGCGAGTCG
>QHVR01000039.1 GCA_003223595.1 Acidobacteriota bacterium | reverse complement strand
CTTTGGCGTAGCTGGCCGCGGCGGCATAGTTCTCGCGCTGGTCGAGGAAGGCTCCGGTCTTCTGCCCTTCCAGGGCGTCGAACTGGAAGCGGACGTCGTTCATGGTGAAAGAGGTCGCGCTCTTTTGCCCATACAGCAGCGCGGAAGGCAGCGGGGGGAGATTTTCCAGGTCGCGAACCCGGGGATCGGTTCGCTCAACCATGGAGGCGGGATGCAGGTATTCGGCGAGCGTGGAGATAACGGTCTCCCGCACGGGATTGGAATCCATGCCCTGGGTGAGAACCTGGAGCGAGAGAACGTCGTTGTAGCGATCGACGATGAGTCCTGGAAGAAAATCGGCTTCGCTGAAGACCAAGCGGTAGGCATCCGTGTTGCGGACCAGAGACTCCCGGTAGGCGATTGCCTCGGCAATGCGCTCGCGGAGTAAGGCAGGGAAGTCCGCGACCGGCTGGGGAGAGAGCAGGCGGATCGCAATCTGCGAGGTGCTGGAGTACAAGGCCGTGCCCAGCGGTTTCCCGCGCTGGTCGGTAACGGCGACGAGCGAGCCGGGTGGAACCGCGT
>QHVR01000040.1 GCA_003223595.1 Acidobacteriota bacterium | reverse complement strand
CGATGTCGATATCCTCGGGCACGACCCCGCCCGCGGCGAGATTGTCGAGCAACTGCGCAGGTTGACTGTAGAACTTCCGCATCCGCTCGGAAAGCTTGTTGCCCATCCCGGTCTCCACCAACACGGTCTCTCTCCCGGTGCGGATCAGCAGTGAATTGAGGCCCGCCGTGCAGTAGTTCCTGTCGTCGGCGGCAACCTTCTTCGACCACATGATCTTCGGCACGACTCCGAAGAACGCCCCTCCGTCCAGCGGATATGTGCCGTCAGAACAAATGCTGAGCTCGAAATCGCCAAGCGTAATCCGATGCATCAAGTCAGTGTGCCACACAAAGGGGCAAAAGCATTCAACGGGCCGAAATCCTACTCTTTGAGTTGGCGTAAGAAGGTCACCACAGAGGAACACTGGGTTCCACAGAGCGGTTTACTCCGCAAAACCCTGTGACTCTGTAGTGTCTTACTCCTCGTGTAATTCCCGAATCCAGATATTCCGAAAGCGCAGCGGATCTCCGTGATCCTGCAACTGCAGCGGTGCTTTTTCCGCACCAGGCTTGTAAGCAGGGCGCTCGCCATGAGCAGTCGGGCCGGTGAGTTCGACATTGTCCTGCACCAGCACGCCATTGTGCAGCAGGGTAATGCGAGCCGGATGCTGCAACTTCCCATCTGCAAATCGCGGCCGGTGGAAGATGATGTCGTACGTTTGCCATTGTCCGGGAGGCCGGGACGCATTTACCAGCGGAGGATATTGTCCATACACCGCGCCCGCTTGCCCATCCGCATAAGTCTTGTTCTCGTAAGAATCGAGCACCTGGATCTCATAAGTGCTCATCAGAAACACGCCGCTGTTGCCGCGCTCCTGGCTTTCTCCGTGAGCCGGAGTCGGCTCGGCAAACTCCACGTGCAGCTGACAATCGCCAAAGGAATCGCGGGTGGAAATGTTGCCCGTCTTCGCAACGACTTCCATGTAGCCGCTTTCGACTTTCCATGCGGCAGGCTTGCCATCTTTGTCCACCCACTTCGACAGGTCCTTGCCGTCAAATAGGACGACTGCGTCGGAAGGAGCGGTTCCCGCCGTTTCCGGCGTGCTCGCAGTCCCCGCAGTAATGATTGGCGGATTCGGGCGGTTGAGATCGTGAATCTTCCACTTGATGGTCGGAACTTGTGCCATGGAGAGTTGGATCAGCGAAAAGACAATTGAGAGCAACAACCAGGTTTTGTGCGTCATCAGTGCGCCTCGCGGGAAACATGATACTCGTACGCCCCGCGAAAAGGGACAAACATCATCAGCCCACGGATTCACGCGGATTTTCAGGGATCAGATCAAAAGATTATCCGTGAGAATCCGTGAAATCCGTGGCCATGTTTTCAGCGTTTGGATTCTGCTGGCGCTTTCTGGCTCACGCGCTGGCTGACGGTAAACATCATCTTGCCGGCTTTCTTGTCGGCATCCACTACGATGTGATCGCCGTGCAGCACTTCACCGTCGAGGATCTTCAGCGCGAGCGGATCCTGAATGAGCTTTTGAATGGAGCGTTTCAGCGGACGCGCTCCGAAGTTCGGATCGTAGCCCTGCGTGAACAGCAGGTCTTTGGCGGAGTCGGTGAGCTCGATCGAGATCTTGCGATCCGCCAGCAAGCGGCGAACGTCTTCCAGCCGCAGTTCGATGATCTTGACCAGCTGTTCTTTCCCGAGCGGGCGGAAGACGATGATGTCGTCCACCCGGTTCAGGAACTCAGGCTTGAAGTGCGTGTGCAGCAGGTTCTGGACTTGCTGCGCGGCCTCGTCGAAGTCGGCATCGGTCTTCAGGCTCTCGGCCTGCAGGAACTGCGAGCCGATATTCGAGGTCATGATGATGATGGTGTTCTTGAAATCGACGACGCGTCCCTTACCGTCGGTCAGGCGGCCATCGTCCATGATCTGCAGCAGCACGTTGAAGACATCCGGATGCGCCTTCTCGATCTCGTCAAACAACACGACCGCATACGGACGGCGGCGGACCTGCTCGCTAAGTTGTCCGCCTTCTTCGTAGCCGACGTATCCCGGGGGCGCGCCGATCAGGCGTGCGACCGAGTGCTTCTCCATGTATTCGGACATGTCGATGCGCAGCAAGGCATGCTCGTCGTCGAAGAGGAACTCGGCGAGTGCACGCGCCAGTTCAGTCTTGCCGACGCCGGTGGGTCCGAGGAAGATAAACGAGCCGATCGGACGCTTGGGATCGCTTAGACCTGCCCGCGAACGCCGGATCGCGTTGGCCACACGCTCCAGCGCGGGATCCTGCCCCACCACGCGCTGGCGTAGCCGCTCTTCCATGTTGACCAGTTTCTTGACCTCACCTTCGAGCATCTTGGAAACGGGAATGCCCGTCCACTTGGAGACGATGCGCGCGACATCTTCTTCGTCAACCTCCTCTTTGAGCATCCGCTGCCCGGCTTTGCCGTCGATATTGGCTGTGAGTTGGCTCAACTCAGCCTGCAGGCGCGGTATTTCGCCGTACTGAATCTCCGAAGCACGGTTGTAGTCGCCTTTGCGGACCGCGGCCTGCTCATCGGTCTTGAGCTGATCGATTTTCGCCTTGAGCTCGCGGGTGCGCGAAATCAGGTCCTTCTCTTTTTTCCAATTGGCCTTCAGGGCGTTGGCCTGCTCGCGAATTCCGGCCAGTTCTCTTTCCAGAACTGCCAGCCGCTCCTTCGAGTTGGAATCATCCTCTTTTTTAAGTGCCTGTTTTTCTATTTCCAACTGGGTGGCGCGCCGTTCGAGCTGGTCGATGTCGGTCGGCATGGAATCGATCTGGATGCGCAGGGATGCGGCAGCCTCGTCGATGAGATCGATGGCCTTGTCGGGCAGGAATCGATCGGAGATGTAGCGATGCGAAAGCGTCGCAGCGGCGACGATGGCCGAGTCCTTGATTCGGACGCCGTGATGAACCTCGTACTTCTCCTTCAAACCACGAAGAATCGAGATCGTGTCTTCCACATTGGGCTCGCCAACGAAGACGATCTGAAAGCGGCGTTCGAGTGCGGCATCCTTCTCGATGTACTTGCGGTATTCGTTCAGCGTGGTTGCGCCGATGGCCCGCAGCTCGCCGCGAGCCAGCGCCGGCTTCAACATGTTCGAGGCGTCAATCGCCCCTTCCGCAGCGCCTGCGCCCACCAGCGTGTGCAACTCGTCGATGAACAGAACGATTTGTCCCTGCGAGTCTTCAATCTCTTTGAGCACAGCCTTGAGGCGGTCTTCGAATTCGCCGCGGTACTTGGCGCCGGCCAGCATCGATCCAAGATCGAGCGCGACCACGCGCTTGTTCTTCAGAACTTCCGGCACGTCGCCGGAGATGATGCGCTGCGCGAGACCTTCGACGATCGCCGTCTTACCCACGCCCGGTTCGCCGATCAGCACAGGATTGTTCTTGGTGCGGCGCGAGAGCACCTGGACGACACGACGAATTTCTTCGTCCCGCCCGATGACCGGATCGAGCTTGCCGCGACGCGCCTGCTCCGTCAGATCGCGGGCGTAGCGCTCCAGCGCCTGGTACTTCGCCTCGGGATTCTGGTCGGTAACTTTCTGCGATCCGCGAACCACGGTAAGAGCTTTCAGAATCGCGTCGTAGGTGGCGCCGCGCTGCGCGAGGATCTGCTGCGCTGCATCCCGCTTCAGATGCGTGATGGCCAAGAGCAGGTGCTCGGTGGAAACGTATTCGTCTTTAAAATTGGAGGCTTCTTTAAAGGCCTGCTCCAGCAGATTGCTGGCTTCATTCGAGAGACCGGGTTGCGCAGCCTGTCCTGACACTTTGGGCAGTTTTTCGATCTGACTGTAAACATCGCTCAAAACGGCTTGCGGCCCGATACCTATTTTCTCCAGCACCGGCGGAACGATATTTTCTTTGTCTTCTAACAACGCAGCCAGCAGATGAATGGGCTGCAGCTCAGGATTGCCGTGCTCAGAGGCGAATTGGCTCGCGCGCTGGACGGCTTCCTGCGCTTTCACCGTAAATTTGTCCCAACGAATTGCCATGCTAACTCCAGATATTTCCTCGAATGTATTTGAGAGTGAGGTTTATCTCCTGAATAAATTGGCCGCTTAAAGTCATACGTCGCGTTTCCTGGATGGCTTCTGCCTTAGCCCGCAGGCCGCAATAGCCCGGCTGCGCTCGCGAAGTTTCTCAAGAATTTTGACCTTCTCGGAAAAACTCAGCGCCGCCAGCCGGGTTCGCAATTTTGGTTTGCTCATCTCGATCCTTCCAGGAACCTGCGTTCGAACTCGCGCCATTTGGATGTGAGTCCGCTTCGTTCGAGAATCTCCTGCAGCTTCTCTCGGTGTACCGCTCCGTGCTCCAAAAACTGGAGAATGCGGCTGTGATCTTTTGCACGGCCGACACGCAGAGCAATCGCAACGAGGTGCTCGGCCGATATCACGCGAGTCGGAACACCATCCAGATCCGTTTCAACCGCCTCTATTATTGCAGCACGCTCCAATTCGTTAGCCGCCACCAGGAACTGAACTGGCCAGTCCGCAATGACGATGTACTCATCCTGCACCCTACCGCCCCTCGCTTTGAGATACTCATAAACGGGAGCAAGGCTGACCAACCCGCTGGCCGCTTCAACCGGGAGAATAATGAAGACGTCCAAGTCAACCGTCGCCGAGGGCTCCAGGTAAAACGTTGCGCCCACCGCACCTCCAATGGCGTATTGTCCGATGACACCATCGGCCTGCATGTTGTTAATGGCTTCGAGAGTCTCTTTCACAGACCCATTGTCAGCCAATGGCTGCTCACTGCCAAGTAAGGCAAAAACAAATGGGAGGCGGTCACCTCTGCCGCCTCCCGTCGATTTCGTGCGTCGTCGCTCGGCTTCGCCTCGCCGGGACGCCGCAAGGGGCTGTCCCTACGTGGGCATCGTATCGGTCAGCTTTATTCATCAGGCGGCTTTGCTGGGGCCTTTGCCTTCCAACGTGCGCTCGCCTTTTTCCGAGCCGATGTTCACCTTGATCTGCTTCGGCTTCGCTTCCGCCTTCTTGGGCAGACTGATCTTCAACACGCCTTTGTCGTAGTTCGCGGAACCCTTCTCGCTGTCCACGGTCTGTGGCAGAGTGAATGTCCGGGTGAAGCTGCCATACTGACGCTCCACACGCCGGTAGTTCTCTTCTTTCTCTTCCTTGTCGATCTTGCGCTCGCCCTGAACCGTCAGAGTGTTGTTCTCCACGCGCACATCGATGTCCTTCTCGTCGATTCCGGGCACTTCGATCTTTAATGTGACCTGGTGCTCGTCTTCATAAACGTCCACGGCTGGAGCAAAGCGTGAAGTCGTCAGGGACTCGTCCTGCCCAGCATCGTTATACGATTCGCGGAACAGACGGTTCATGCGGTCCTGCAAAGTAGCGAATTCACGGAACGGCTCCCAACGGGTTAATACGGTCATGACTTAAATCCTCCTTCAGAGATTGGCCTTCATCAGAACTTGTGGTTTCGTGACCGGCCTTGGGCTGCGGTCACTTAGTTAGATGATGCATTAGCGTAAAAGCATCATAAAACTTGAGTGCATTACTGTCAAGCAGTACATTTACCGCATTTTCTTTAGCTTACGTGCGCTATGGCGC
>QHVR01000038.1 GCA_003223595.1 Acidobacteriota bacterium | reverse complement strand
AAGGCAAAGCCGAGCGCAGCTCCATACTCAGTGGGCCCAAAACTGTTCTCTATTCCTTTGGTCTCCTGTTATCATGTCCTTAACTCTGGCCTCGCTTTTCCTCGGCAGTTGCAGCCCGATTCGCATTCTGCCCTGTGTCACCTTATTTTTCCGCTGGATGGAATCTGGCAAGGGGTTATGGGGACCAATTCTTCGCTGTCGGCGCGAATTTCCCGCAGCAATCTCCTTCGCTACACGCTGGCAGTCGTGTCGGCCGTGCTCGCTTCGGCGGTGTGCGCCGGCCTGCAGCATTTTGTCGGCATTGCGGGGTGTTATGCCGTCCTGTTGCTGGCCGTAACCTTTTCCGCGTGGTATGGCGGGGCCGGCCCCGCCATTGTCTCCGTCCTGCTCGGCCTCATTGCGGCCAGCTTTGGATTCGTTCCCAGGCTGCACGCCTTCACGGCGATGAACA
>QHVR01000699.1 GCA_003223595.1 Acidobacteriota bacterium | reverse complement strand
ATCCCCGATGATCCATCCCACCGCCATCATTGATCCTGGCGCGAAGGTACCAGCTTCCTGCCAAGTCGGACCCTATTGCGTCATCGGCCCGGACGTCGAACTCGGAGAAAACTGCCGCCTGCTGTCGCACGTCGTGATCGAAGGCCCGACGAAGATCGGCGCCAACAATTCTTTTTTTCCTTACGCCGCGATCGGCATGGCGCCCCAGGATGTCACCTACCGCGGCGAGCCCACCCGCCTGGAAATTGGCGATCACAACGAGATTCGCGAATACGTCACAATCAACCGCGGAACCGTGAAAGGCGGGGGCCTCACCAAAATCGGCAGCCATCTGCTCATCATGGCGTACACGCATGTGGGACACGATTGTGTGATTGGCGATCACGTGATGCTCGTGAACGGCGCCACTCTCGGCGGCCACGTGACCATCGAAGAGTGGGCCGTAGTCGGAGCACTCTGTCCGGTACATCAGTTCGTAAGAATCGGCGCGCACTCCTACATCGGCGGAGGCACCACCATCACCCAGGACGTGCTGCCGTTCTCAATGACCTCCGCGGCCCGCGAGACTCACGCCTACGGCATGAATAAAGTTGGTCTGCAGCGTCGAGGATTCTCCAAGGAACGCATCGCTAAAATTCATCACGCCTACAAGATCCTGCTGGCCTCGAAGATGAATACCTCTCAAGCGCTGGAGAAGCTCAAGTCGGAGTCAGACCGCAGCGAAGATGTCGATGTGCTGATCCGCTTCGTCGAGCGCGCGGAGCGCGGGATCATCAAATAGCGATAGAGGACTCGGGTGCGGCGGGACTATGCCGATTCAGAACGAAAAACTCGGCCTGATTGCCGGCAATGGCAAGTTCCCCTTTCTCGTGCTGGATGCCGCCCGGGCGCAGGGCTTTGAGGTGGTGGTGGCCGCCATTAAGGAAGAGGCGTTTCCCGAAATCTCCGATCACGGTGCCGCATCCATCCACTGGCTTTCGTTAGGAGAACTTTCGAAGCTCATCGAGACCTTTCAGCGCGAAGGCGTGCGCCGCGCCATCATGGCCGGGCAGGTCAAGCACAAGCAGATTTTTTCCAGCATCCGCCCGGATTGGAGATTGGCAAAACTTCTGCTCTCGCTCACCACGCGCAACACCGATTCCTTGCTCGGCGCTGTTGCGAAGGTTCTGGCCGATGAAGGCATCACGTTGGAGAAATCCACGTGGCTGTTGGAGCCGCTCCTGGCCAGGCCCGGAATTCTCACCCAGCGTGCTCCCGGCGAGCAGGAGCTGAAGAACATCGACTACGGACGCGCGGTAGCCCGCAATCTCGCGCAGCACGACATCGGGCAGACGGTGGTCATTGCGGATGCGGCCTGCGTAGCCGTCGAAGCGATGGAAGGCACCGACGCCGCCATCGAACGCGCCGGGCAGATCATGCGCTCGCTGCACGGAGATGCTTCCACGCTGAGCCGCGCTCTGACAGTCGTGAAGATCGCAAAACCCAATCAGGATATGCGCTTCGATGTGCCCGTCATCGGCGTCAAGACTATTGAGATCATGCACACCGCAGGCGCCACCTGCCTGGCCGTGGATGCCGGCAAGTGCCTGTTGCTAGATGGACAAAATGTAATTGATGCCGCGAATGCAGCCGAAATCGCCATCATGGCAGACGAGGGAAAGTAAGCCGATGCCAGCAAGAATTCAACCAGCAACGGAAAGCGCCGGCATCGCCGATCAGTTGCAGCGCGCATTCTATGGCAGCGCGTGGCACGGCCCCGCCGCGATGGAAATCCTGGAAGATGTAGACGCGATCACTGCCGCGGCGAAACCGATCGAAAATGTACACAGCATCTGGGAGCTTCTGCTGCACGTCGCCGTCTGGGACGGAGCTGCCTTGACCCGACTCGCCGGATCGAAGTGCCAGCCCACCGGCGATGCGAATTTTCCTCGAGTGACGAGACCGACGGAAGCCGCATGGCGCAAAGCGGTCTCAGACGCGAAGCGCACCCACGACAAGCTGGTCAGAACGGTGTCTGGATTATCTGACGAGCGCCTGCGTGATCGCGTTCCCGGGAAACGCTACAACTTCTATCACATGCTCCACGGCATCACCCAGCACGAGGTCTATCACGCCGGCCAGATGGCAATCCTGAAGAAGGCAGTCATGCGATGAACACGTAGGGACGGCCACCCAGGCTGCCCAGTCGTGCGACGAAAGCGTAGAGACAGCCTCTCAGGCTGTCCAGTCGAGCTAAGCTCGACCGCGTTTTTGCTGTGAACCCAGAAATCCAACCCGCCCTGATCACCACTTCCGAAAAATCACCGCCACCGCCACCACAATCAGCGCGAACCCCACCAAATAATTCCAGCGCAGCGGTTGCTTCAAGTACAAAACCGAAAACACCGCAAACACCGTCAGCGTGATCACCTCCTGAATGGTCTTCAACTGAGCCGCGCTGAATTCATACGATCCGATCCGGTTCGCCGGCACCTGGAAGCAATATTCGAAAAAAGCAATCAGCCAGCTGAGCACAATCACTTTATAGAGCGGCACCTCGCGGTATTTCAGATGCCCGTACCACGCGAAGGTCATGAAGATGTTGGAAATAGTAAGCAGCGCGATCGTCCTCATGGCGCGATAGATTCCTTTCTATGCACTGGCGGCTCAACGCTCCCCCGGCGTCCGCGATAATGCTCGCACCCGCCGCCCGGGATGCTCTTTCCCAGCTTTGCGTTTACAATTCCTTCCGGCAACCGGCCCAGCGAGAACT